>NZ_JAWOAI010000002.1:0-68690 GCF_033194735.1 Streptomyces sp. W16 | reverse complement strand
GCACCTCATCCAGACCATCCGGCAGGGCATGAGAAAGATCCAGTACCGCCCCCACCTCATCGACGGATGCCTCGCTGGAACCGGACTATCTCTCACCCCAACGACTTCATGAGTTCAAGCTCAGTAGTCCCTTTCAGGGAGGCGTCATGTGTGCCGATACCGTGTACGTCTGGGAGGACGACCCAGGGGCGCCGCCGTCCACACGTTCGCCAGTTGCTCGGCCGGTCCCCAAACTGGATCAGAATCCATTGGTGGCCGAAATCAACGGCATGGTGCCCGGGGCGTTTCACAGCAGTGAATATAAGTTGCGCTATTGGTCAGCTGCTGATGCCATACGTCGAACCATTGAGTGGGTTGGGGAAGCGGTGGCAGGTGAGCCGAAGTGGCATGAAGACATAGGGGACAGGCTCACAATCCACTTGGATGATGGAGAGCGGTTTAATGCTTGGTATAACCGTACCGGAGTCTATTTTTTTCACGGCACTGCAAATAACCAAACCATTTATTCAGCTGAGAGTCCGGATATCGTATGCCATGAAATGGGGCATGCTGTTCTCGATCTACTCAATCCTCGGCTATTTGGCGTCAGTGACCCGCAAGTGTACGCGTTTCATGAGGCGTTCGGCGACATCTCGTCTATGTTTTCGTCGCTCACAATGGATGGTTTCTGCTCGGCTGTCATATTCGACACTGGTGGGGATCTGAAGAAATCGTCCCGTCTTTCGCGTATGGCCGAGCAAATGGCCTGGGCTTTGAGGCGTTCCAGGCCCAGCAAGGTGGAGCAGGCGTGTATACGTGATGTCGCGAATGAGTTTTACTACGCGGATCCAATGACTCTACCCCTGCGTGCACCAGCTGTGCAGCTTTGCGCGGAGGAGCACTCTTTTTCGCGAGTATTTTCTGCCGCCGTTTTGGATGCTTTGGCGGAGACCTTTTGTGAGCACACCGTCGAGAGGCTTCAAGATGCGGCTAAAGAAATAGCTAGGATTCTTGTTGTGGCGGCTTCGGCGACTCCAATGTCCTCTCGCTATTACGCTGATGTTGCCGCCCACATGCTTGCCGCGGATAGGGCCATGTTCGGCGGCGAGCACGGCGTAGAACTGCGGGCGGCGTTTGTTGATCGCGGTATTCTCTCCCTTTCTGAATCTTCTGAATTGACGCCGGCGATGCTGGATGCTGGCACTGAGAAGATAGAGCGCGTAATTGGTGCTGAATATATTGAGTGGCCGGATCTGCCGACTACGTCAATGCCTGGGGCAAGGTACGGACTTACCGAAGACTTCCTGGTGGTTGCCCCATCTGAACCTCCACGCTTCGTGAATCCCGTGCCACCGAATGATGTCAATCAGGACCGAACTCTGAGGGCTGCAACCTTCTTCGTTGATTCGTTGTTCAGTCAGGGGGAGATAAGGGCCCCTGAAGAACTCATCACGGAAAAGGCGCCCATGTACCGGCAAGTGGATACGCATACTCACGAGATCGTTCAGGGCGAGCCTGGACTGTACGAGCTGAGGCGCGTAGGCTTCGACGATTCGAAGGAGGGTAAGGGCCACACATGAGCAGCGAACACGAGCAGGACCCCGCAGTAAGCGGAGACCAGCAGGGTCGGGAGGCCCAGCCGTCGTCTGAGCGCGGTCAAGATCGTCGCCAACTGCTCCAGCAGCGTTTCATCGAATCTCTCCTGGCGCACGGTGAAGCTGTGCCGGAGGGACAAGAAGTCCCCGAGGATGCGACTCACGAGTTGCGCCGGGATGAAGAGGGTAACTTGATCGCGCACCGCCGCCACTTCTCTGCGTTTTGATCTTCGCCACAGTAGATGGGACAGACGCCTTCGAGGTGGGCCTATACGGTCTCGTGGGTGCCGCGGAGATAGTAGGAGATGCTCGCTTGCGGGTAGACTGATCAACTGGCGCGGGGGCGCTGGACACCTGTGGATGGTTCACGCATGACGCGCCCCTCACTCCCCAATCCGCTCGAACCGGTCGGGCACCGCCGTGACGGGCGGCCGATCTATCCGACCCTCGGGGCCTCGCCCGACGACGACTCCAACAAGCCCGGTGACGAGGGCGGCGCCCCAAGTGGCGGCGTCACGCAGGAAGACCTGTCGCGGCTGCTGGCCCGCGAGAAGACACAGGGCGGCCGGGCTGCCGTGAAGAAGCTGCTCGGAGACCTCGGGTTCGACAGCTCCGAGGCACTGTCCGAGTTCATCACCACGAAACGCGACGCCGACCAGGCCGCGCTGACTGAGATCGAGCGCCGCGAGCAGGCCGCCGAGGAGCTACTGAGGTCAGCGGAGACACGCGAAGCGCAGGCCCGGGACCGGGAACGCGCCGCCATCCGACGTGCTGCCCTGGGAGGACTCGGCGCGACGGGGGGACGACCTCGATGACGCGGTCCTCCTGATCGACCGCGCCCTGCACGACCAGCCTGACGCCGACGAGGCGGCTGTCGCTGCTGCCGCGGAGCAACTCAAGGAACGTCGCCCCGAGTTGTTCGGCTCTGCCCGGGAAACCGTGCCGCCAGCTCCGGGCGGGTCTCCCGCCGGCGGCCCGCCGAAGCGCGGAGGCATTCCACCCCGGCGCGGGGCGGCGGGTCTCGAAATGGCCCGGCGGCGAGGGCTCATCAGCGACTGACCACGTCGACGAGACATGGCCGTGGGACCACGCCCCTCCAATCGTGGACGCTCTTCCGGAAGCCGGTCGGGCTGATCAGGGACCACGCCCTGGCGCGCTTCGGCCGCCGTCATTTCGTGGACACCGCCCCGCGCCGCTCGCGCCGGGTGCGGGGGCAACCCGATCCGCACCCATGAGGGAGACATCGTGAGCGACTACCAGGTCCTCACCACCGCCACGACGGTCACCGACGACCGGACATGGCTCGCTTCACTGGACGGCGTCCACGAAGCCCAGACGGTCACCGTCGACACCAGCAAGCTGACGGCAGGCACCCACTACACGCCGGGCACGCAGAACCAGCCCCGCCACATCATCAAGTCCGGCATCCCGCTCGGCAAGATCACCGCATCCGGCCTGTACGCGCCCTACAACGCCGCGGCCAGTGACGGCACTCAGACCCTCGCCGGATTCCTCGTCGCCGAGACCGCATTCACCCCCGGCTCGACGAAGACCGCGGGCGCACTGCTGTGGCGCGGCGAGGTGCAGGCGTCGAAGCTGCCCGTCGCCTTCGCGCCGCCGGCCGCCGCGAACACGACCGCGTTCATCCACTACCGGTAAGGAGGCAGACTCCCATGGCACTTGAGAAGCTTCTTGAGGCGATCGTCCCCGAGGACATCCAGGCGTTCATCCGAGCGATCACCACGCCGGAGGACTACCTCCTCACCCGCGAGGTGTTCGCCGAACGGAACATCGACAACGTCAAGTTCCGTACGAAGAGCAGCAAGCGGCGCGTCAACGCGGCGAAGTTCCGCGCGTGGGAAGCCGCGCCGACCCTCGCGAGGCGGCGTGCCGAGCAGGTCATCAACGAAGGCATGCTGCCCTGGGTCGGCCAGGAACTGCCCTTCTCCGAACTCCAGATCATCCTGGCCGCCGTCGACCGTGGCCAGGACACCAGCGAGTTCCTCGACCTCCTCTACGACGACCTCGAACAGCACGTGGAGGCCACGAAAGCCGCCATGGAGATCGCCGCCGGACAAATGCTGTCCACCGGTGTGGTGTCCCTGCCCGGAGTCGCCCTGGACGTCGACTGGAAGGTGCCGGCCGCCAACCGGCCGACGGTCGCGGTGCCGTGGTCCCAATCGGATGCGGCCACCCCGATCACCGACGAGCTGGCGTGGATCCAATACCTGAAGAGCATCGGCGCACCGCGCCCCGAGCGGGTCATCAGCTCGGAGAAGGCGCTGTCGCTGCTCGGGTCCACGGCGGAGTACCGGGCCGCGTTCCACAACTCGCCGTCCACCGAGCAGATCCCGAGCGGCATGCTCGCGCCGGAGGAGGTCAACCGGGTCCGCGCCAAGTACAACCTGCCGCCCGTGACCACTTACGACGTGCAGGCGTACGACAGCAGCGACACCCTGGTGCGCACGACCCCGGAGTCACTGTGGGCGATGATCCCGCCGCGCCGCGAACAGTGGGGCGAGACCCAGTACGGCCTGACCGCCGAGGCGATCGAGCTGCGCGGCAAGGGAGTCATCACCGCCGAGGAGGCCTCTGGCATCGTGATCACCACCCACGTGCAGACGCGTACCCCCGTCCAGTTGTCCACGATCTCCGCCGCTGCTGCGATGCCCGTGCTGTACGTGCCGGACATCCACATCGCCGCGACGGTCTTCTAACGGGAGCTGGTCATGCCGAAGTTGGCGCGCACGGTATTCCTGCGAGACCCCGAGCAGGGCCCGATCCGGCTGGAAGCGGGGGAGGAGGTTCCCGAGCGGCTCGCCCCGCTCATCCCGAACCCGGTCGCGTGGTCGGGGGAGGCTCCCTCTTCGGATGAGGTCACCCCGAACCCGGTCGGCGCGGACGGCGATGAGGGAGAGACGCAGACCGTGGCGGATCCTGCCTCGGAGCCGGAGCCCGTCAAGGCTCCGAGGCGACGCACCGCGAAGGCCGCCGGTGCGGGTGCGTAGGTAGTGGCACATCACCAGTGAGGCTCGGCACCGTCACGGTGCCGAGCCTCACCTAGTACGACAGGAGCATCGGATGGACATCGCTGTACGAGCCTGGTTGCTGGCCCAGCTCGGCCCCACCACGGACACCGTCGACCTGGACGCACGCTATGCGCGGCTGACCTCCGCTCGCGCTGTCGCAAACGAGGTCCTGGCCGAACGGCGCGCGAAGCTGCTCGCTGACCCGCTCCGCATGACCGTGGACGGCGTGGTCACCATCGACCAGAGCAACAACCTCGCGGGGCTCGAACGCCAGATCACCGCGCTCGTGGACCTTGTTCCGCCGGACGAACTGGCCGACGGAGACGACAGCACTGACCTCGTAACCGCGCCGCTGCTGCGCACCCACCGGAGCCGGTAGACCGGCATGCCCTACGAGTGGCCACCGCTGGTGCCCGGAGACCCGGACGAGGTCGCGCGCCGCGTCGCGGCCGTCCTCGAAGACGCCTGGCAGCGACTCGCCGCCCAACAGCGGGCTGTCCTCAGCCAGTTCGCTGACGATCCAAGGACGCAGCACATCGCGGCGACGCTGGAGGAGTTCAAGCAGGCGATCCGCGCCTTCCTCCAACGTGTAGACCAAGAGGCCCAGCAGTTCGTCCAACGGCAGCTACCGCATCTGTACGCCGCCGGCGCTCAATTCGCCGCCGAAGCCCTCAACGTGACCTTCACCTGGACCACCTTCCACCGCGACGCCATCCAGTCGCTCGCGGCCGACTCCTACGCCGACTTCCTGCGCCGCTCCCAGGAAGCCCAGCGCATGGCCAGCCAGTTCTATAGGGCGGCGCGAGAGGCAGCCCGCCGAGAGGTCCCGCTGCTCGCGGCGGGCAACTTGACGGCGACACAGGCTGCCGGGAATCTGGCAGCCAAGCTTGCCGCCGAGCACAAGCTGACGCACGTCGTCTACCGCAACGGTGCTCGCGTCCCGGTCCAGGCCTGGGCGGAGGCGGCAACCCTCGCGAAGAGCGCAGTGGCGTACAACGCCGGAACCCTCAACCGCACCGCCGAGGCTGGCGTCCGGCACGTCGAGGTCTTCGACGGGTTCGACTGCGGTTGGCTAACCCACACTGACCTCGACAAGGCGAACGGCACCGTACGATCCGTGGAGGACGCCACCGGCGCTCCGATCTCGCATCCCCGTTGCCGCAGGGCCTTCGGTCCACGGCCGGATCTGACGTCGGTCTGACGTTGCCGGAAGTGACGGTCGCCGTGTTGCGCCAGCCTCCGCCAGCGCGCCTCGATGATCTGGGTCAAGGACCGCACCGGGATGCCGTGTTGATCAGGACCCGCTAGTGTCTCGTGATCCCGTTGGGGTTACTTGATCTCGTATGTGTCGTTGTTGTCGGCATGGGGCTTTCTGTGGAACAGGCCGCCGAGCTGCGGGAGTTGGCGAACAGCCGGGGCGTGCCGGCCGACATGGCCACGCGGGCCCGGATCGTGCTGTGGTCGGGTGAGGGGCGTCGGCGCAAGGACATTGCCGAGTTGCTCGGAGTCTCGCTGCCGACCGTGGACCGCTGGAAGGCCCGCTATGCCCAACGCGGGCTGGCCGGGTTGGAAGGCAACCGTCCCGGCAGGGCGAGGGAGCAAGTGCCGGTGCGGGTTCGGGCCCGGGTGATTGCGCTGACGCGTATGACGCCGCCGGCGAGTACCGGCCTTTCGCACTGGTCGACTCGCGAGTTGGCGAAGCACCTGAAGCGGACCGAGAACGTCACCGTGTCCTGGCACTACATCGCGCGGATCTGGCGCGAGGAGAATCTGAAGCCGCACCGCAACGGCACCTTCAAGATTTCGAAGGACCCCGCGTTCGCGGACAAGGTCGCCGACGTCGTCGGCCTCTACCTCGCCCCGCCGGGCGGGGCGGTCGTGCTCTCGATCGACGAGAAGACGCAGATCCAGGCCCTGGACCGGACCCAGCCGGTGCTGCCCGTTACCTTCGCGGCCACCGAGAAACGCACCCACGACTACGTTCGGCACGGCACCACCAACTTGTTCGCCGCGCTCAACGTCGGCACTGGCGAAGTGATCGGCGAGTGCAAGCCGAGCCGGAACGGCAAGAACTTCCTGGCCTTTTGAAGAAGGCGGTAAAACCGCACGCGGGCAAGGAGATTCATGTCGTCCTGGACAACCTCTCCACGCACACCACGCCGGAGGTGAAGGCATGGCTGGCCGGCAACCCGCAGGTCCACTTCCACTTCACCCCTGTCGGCTCTTCCTGGATGAATCAGATCGAAACCTGGTTCGGAATCCTGACCCGCCAGTCGATCCGCCGCGGCACCTTCGCCAACGTCAGCGTCCTGATCAAGCAGATCCGCGACTACATCGACACCTGGAACTCCGAGGCCAAACCGTTCACTTGGACCGCAACCGCCGAAGAGATCCTGGCGAAGGTCCGTCTCGTCCAGACCAACATCAAGAAGCTCGTCGCAAACAACTCGAAGTGACACAAACGGGATCACGAGACACTAGGCGCCCTAGCCGTGACGTACCAAGCCGGCACATCGTCGGCAGGCAGGTTCATGATCCTGCCAATCTGGCGTAGGCACTCCGGTTCCGCAGCCAGCACCGCAGCCTTCACCTCGTCACGGGCGCGACTCAGCTGCGCCGACCCGAGCGGCGCGCTGTAGGTGCCACCCCACTCGAATACAGCCTGTTCCAAACCGCCATGACGATGGAGGACGCGAAATGTGGCGGCGATATCGACCTGTTCGCCACCTTTCTTATCGATTCGCTCGAAAAGGGAGAATTCGACAGAAAGTCGCGCGGCTGGATCAGGCGATCTGAACATCTCGCCCTGGAGGAACGACCAAGTTGGCATCGTCCGCCTCGGGAACAGATTCGTCGCGTCGAACGGTGGAGCCTGCCCCGGGTGCTCGCGGAACGATTCGGCCAGCATTGCGCGGAGATGCCCGCGAACCTCTTCGGTGAACGCCTCCATATCGGCTTGGGCGCGATCGAGTTGCTGGGTCCGACGCTCAGCCTCCTGCTCCGCCTCGATGTGAGGGTGAGCAAGGGCACGTACGCGTTCCCGGAGCTCATCGATGTTCGCATCGGGGCGCACTTCCGGCGGCGCGGCCAGGGTTGCTCGCAGTTCCTTTGCCAGATCTGCCATCGTGGGTCTGCTTTCGGGTTGCAGGCGGGTGCAGCGAACGATCAGCTCGTCCAGCTCTGCGTTCCATGGATAGGTGATCCAGGTGTTCAGACCGTACGGTTTGCCGGGCCGGTATTCGCCGGGCAGGGGAAAGTTCTGGCCAGATAGGAGGGCCCACAAGGTCTTGGCCAGCGACCATACGTCGGCCGGGCCGTGATCGGCGCTGTCGGCTTCCTGGAGCATTTCCGGGGCATGGAAATTCGCCGGTCCCAGTTTGCGCCCTGCCTCAGTGAGGTTGTCCTTTCCGGGGAAGCTCACCAACCCGAAGTCCCCGATTTCCCATTTCCCCTCGCGCTGGAACAGGTTGTCGGGCTTAATGTCCCGGTGCCCGATCCCCTTCTCCGCGAGCCTGGCCAGGGTCTCCGCGTACGTGGCGATGGCGTCCAGGACCTTCTCCGGCGAGGCGGACTGTCCCAGGGCGGTGCGGAGCGGCGTGGCCATTGGCATCACGTACCAGCTCACGTCGACACGTTCCGTCGCGAGCTGACTGTCAATCAGGGGCAGGACACCGTCACCGGCGTACTCGCGCAGGAACTGGACCTCTGCGGCGAACCGACCCTCCCTGTCAGCGAAGGTCGTCTTCGTCAACGTCTTGATGGCGTAACGCCCCTGGTAGCCCTCGCCGCGCACCTCCCAGACAATGCCGTTGCCTCCGCTGCCGAGCTTCTTGGTACCTACCAAGGTCCAGCCCCCCAGGACTGCGCCCTCTTCGGAAGACCACCGCCTCTTACGCGACCCCGCCACGGCCACCACCGATCTGCTCTGATCCGTTCGCTACGGCATTGTGCGCCGCCCGTTCGGCTACTCGCGAGTCGCGTCGTTTCGCCCAGCTGCATCGAAGGCGACGGACCGGTGACCGAGCTGCGCTGTGAGGACCGCGAGGCGCCCGTGCGCTGATTGTGGTCGGCGGGAGGGCGGTAGTGGTCGACGGCCGCCCACGGCGTCCCGCATGGCGCGGGGGCGCGGATTTCGCGTTGCACGCCACGGGCGCCGCGCCATGCGACGGGCGTGCGCCTGTGCACGGCACCCTGCGCGGTAGGGCGGCAGTCGGGTAGGGCAGCATCTGCTCAGCCATCGCCCGACCGTGAGGGGTCGTCATGCCTTCCACCCGCCGTGCCGCTTCGTCCGCCCTGCTCACCTGCCTGATGCTCGCGGGCTGTTCCCCCACGTCACTGGGCGGCTCCACGTCGTCCGGGAGCCCGAGTGCTACGTCGGCTGCGTCGGGTGCTGCCGGGGCCGGGCGGGCGATCGCGGTGGGGGCAGGTCCGCAGAAGACGTACACGGTCCAACAACAGCCGGCCCCGGGCAGTTGCCACTACCAGTATCTGAAGGGTGAGCCGCTGGAGGATCCGAAGTGCACGCCGGGCGCAATCTCCCCGGCGGTCACCCAGTCGAATCTGAAGTCGACGATCTGCCGCAAGGGTGGCTACACCTCCGGCATCCGGCCCTCCACGTCGGTCACCGGGAAGGAGAAGGAGCTGAATGCCGCCTCCTACGGCTTCACTGGTCGTATGGGTGATGCCGAGTACGACCACCTCATCAGCCTGCAGCTGGGGGGTGACCCGAACGACTACCGCAACCTGTGGGTGGAGCCCGCCGACCCCGGCCACAAGAAGGGCTCGGGGGTCAACAACGCGAAGGACCCGGTGGAGACGAAGCTGCACACCGCGGTCTGTAAGGGCAAGGTCACCCTCGCCGCCGCGCAGCAAGCGATCGTCACCGACTGGACCACCGCCCTCAGCCGACTCGGACTCGGCTGAGACACCGCGCCGCGCAGCCGGAGAGCCAACTGTCGTGGTGCGGGGGCGAATTGAGCAGGATGCGGCACGCCGGAAACGCTGAGTATGAGACCGTGGCAGTCATCCGGCCCGTCGCTTCCCCCCGTAGCGACGGGCCGGACCTGTTTCACGGCGAGGAGGGCCGCGCTGCCCTGCGGACGAGTGCCACAACGGAGGGGCTGGCTAGTCGGTGATGTGCAGTGCGGTGTCTGGGCGGCAGATCGGACAGGCAGGCACCCCGTCGACGGTGAGGAGGCGGCGGGCGCCATCCTGGTCGACCTGCCGTCTTCGGCGGCCGGCCATGCCGCAGTCGCCGACGTGCACGGCCAGCGGGTGCCCTGTGGCGCGGTTGAGTTCGAGGATCCAGTCCGGTACTGGCGGGCGGTGCGTCCGGCGGTGCTCCTCTTCGGCCTGACGCTGTTCCAGTGCGGCGATCTTGCGGTCGATGCGGGCCAGCCACATGGCATTCCAGGTCCGCAGCGTCTGGAGCCGCTCCAGGTCGTCCGGAAGGTCCGGCGAGTTATCGAACACATTTTCTACTCTAGGTGCGGGAGTGCATCTTCCGCACTCGCGCATTCGATCGCACGTTCGATAATGTGGCGGGGGAGGTGAGTGCCGGATGAGTACCAAGCCGACGGGGCGGCGGCCGGGTGTGGTGATGCATGTGCGCTGCCCGGACCGGCTGCCGGAGGAGACCTACCGGCAGGTCCTGGAGCAGATGTGGGAGCTGTCGCCGGTGGTGCAGGCTCTCCCGCCCACGGCTGCCTTGGTCGACCTGCGCGGTTAGGTCCAGTGTTTCTACCTGTCTCAGCTCGTTGACGGAGCGAGCCTGGGCGGGGCGTTGGGCTGTTAGGTTCCGCGGCTGTTACCTCGACCGCAGGAGAGCCCCGGTGCCGTACTTCTTCACCTCATACAGCAGCGTTGTCCGGCATCAGGATGCGCTGGCCGAGCTCGGTTTCGACGTCGTGGAGCTGCTGTCCGGGCCGATGGAACTGCCCGAGGGCACGCCGTTCTTCGTGGATGAGGGCATGCGGCCGCGCGAGCCCTTGTGCTCGTACTTCTTCGACCTCGCCCGGCACGTTGGCGCGAAGAGTCTGCGGGAGTACGCCTACGACCTGATGGGGCTGGAGGACTTTCTGGCCCGGGTGCTCGATCCGCCGACGGATCTGGTGTCGGCAGAGGAGACTGACCTGGTGGCCTTCCGCCGGTGGCGCACCCAGATGGCGCCCGTGCCGGTGGGGCCGGCGACGTGGCGGCGCAACCGCGCTGCGATCAACGGCTTCTACGACTGGGCAGTGGGCGTCGGCCTGCTCGGACAACGCCCTTATCTACGGCGTCGCAACGGCCGGGATGCCCTGTCGTGGGGCACGAGGTCCGATCTGGATGTGCGGCATCTGTCGCGGGCGCAGTGGGTGATGCTGCACCGGGTCGGGCTGGGCGGGGATCTTCCGGACGGAAGCCCGGATCCGGCTTTCCGGCGGGCGAACCGGCTGCGGAGCATGTCGGCGAGCGAGCTGGCGGTGACGACGGGAATGCGGCTGCGGGAGTTCAGCTGCCTGCTGGACATCGAGGTGCCGCGGCCTGTTCCAGGCGGCGGCGCGGTGCCGGTGGCGTTGCAGGCGATCGCGAAGTTCGGCCTGCCGAGGTTGGTGATGGTGCAGCAGCCGGTGCTGCGCTCGGTGGAGCTGTACCGCCGTACGGAGCGTGCCGCCCTGGTACTCCGCAGCCAACGGGCGTTGTGTCGGCGGCGGGCTGAGCTGTTCGTCGTGGACGACGTCGATGAGCGGCGGATGCGCTTGTCGGGGCGGCTGTATGGGCGGAGGCGGTCGTTCATCGTGTCGGCGATGCCGGCACCGCTGCGCCGGATCACCGTGATGGAGGGTGATCGTGGTCTGGAGCCGATGGGGCTGTTTCTGGGGCGCGGCGGGCTGTTGTTGTCGGCGTCGCGCTGGCAGCAGGTGTTCGACGCTGCCGCTTCGCGCGCACGGACCCTTTCGGCTGCGTGGGGTGGGGTGGAGATGCCCGCGCGGGTGCGGATTCACGATCTGCGGCACACGTTCGCCGTGTTCATGCTGCGTCTTTTGACCGAGCAGGTCATCGAGGACGAACGTCGTCGCCGTGCGGCGGGTGGTGCGGGTGCGTGGCTGATGGAGCATGTGGCACGGTCACCTTTGCTGATCTTGCAGCGGCAGCTGGGGCACCGAGATCCACGGTCGACGATGAGGTACCTGCGCTATCTGGAGGACGTGAGCGCGATGGTGGCGCGGGCGGTGGAGGAGTGGACGGATGAAGACCGCTCGTTCGCCGACTACGCCGTGCAACTCGCGGGCCGCGGCGGGGGTGTGTGATGCCGCGTCGCGGGGAGCAGCGCAGGGTGTCGGGGCAACGGGTGCAGCCGGTCGTGCCGCAGCCGGGCCCGGACCGTGTCGGGGTACGGCAGGTGGCGCTCGCCACCCGTACGGGCGGGCACATGTGCCGGGTCCACCCAGGCGAGTTTGCCTGCCGGGCGTTGGTGGTGGACTTGGCCGATGAGTGGGTGCTGCACTGTGAGGCGACAGCCGTGCGGGATCCCCGGCGGTCGGCCAGCGCGGTCCGCTCCTTTGCCGCGTTCGCCGACACCTGGCTCGCCGGGCATCGCATCGCGCCGGAGACGGTACGGCTGGCGGGCACGGACGTGGATCTGACGGAGGTGGTCTTCGCCTGGGAGCACGAGTTGCGTGGTGCCCATCCGCCCCCCTCGAAGCGCGGCTACGAGTTGGCGTCGTCGTTGCTGGCTCTGATCGGGCAGCGGGCGCAGCGGGAGGGCGATGTGCCGGCCAAGCTCACGGCCCGGGCCGCGGCGCCGCCTCTGTTCGGCAAGCCGCCCGAAGGGCCTCCGCTGGATGAGTTCACCCAGGCCGAGCGGCTGGCGTTGCGTGATGCGGCCCGAGCCGACATCCGGGCCCTGGAGCGGCGCCTTGAGGCGGGTCGCGATGCGCTGGCGCGCGGATGCGATCCGGTCGTGGGCGGGTGGGCGAGCGAGGTGAACCTGGTGTGGGCGGTGCACGCCGGCGTGCTGGACACCGCGGTGCTGCGCGCGCATCTGCCGACGTCTCCTCGCCACTGGCCGGCGCAGTTGCGGCAGATCGCCGGGAAGTCGGTGAGGAGGGCGCCGCAGGAGCTGCTGGCCGGCCTGGGGGCGATGCTTTTTCCCCGCGAGGTCGACCTGCAGCCGTTTCGGGTGTTGTTGCTGCTGGCCATGGATGAGTGCACCCCGGAAGAACTGCATGATCTTCGCCTGGCGGATGTGGAGTTCACGGACCGCGGGGTGCGGCTGCGGCAGACCAAGCACCGTGCCGCGCGCACCCGTCGCCGCCTTCACACCAGCCCGGCCGGGCCGGATGGTCCGGAGGTGTTCCAGGGGGAGGGCCGGTGGGATGTGCCGGGCTTGATGCGCCGGCTGGTCGCGGTCACCGAGCCGGTCCGCCGAACCTACCCCGCTACGGCGGAGTGGCTGTGGGTCGCGGTGGAGCCGGATGGCATCGGCTGCGCGCGGGTGGCCGGGCGGCGGGCCGGATTTGTCCTTTCCGGGCGGAGGTTCACGGACTGGATCAGCCGGCCGCGCGATGGCGAGGACCGCGGGCTTGACGTCTCGTTCCCGCATGATGTGAGGCGGTTGCGGAAGACTGCGAAGATCACCAAGGCGGTCGTGCTGGGCGGTGCAGTCGCCGATCTGGCAGGTGATGACCACCATGTAGAGGTCTTCCGCCGCCACTATGCGCACGGCACCACCGCCCACGTGCTGGCCGGCCGGGCTGTCACCGGCGCTCAGCAGAAGGTGTTCGCCTCGCTGACCCGCCCTGTCTTCGCCGACGACGCGGCCGTCGAGGAGCTGACGGATCCTCAGGTGGCGTCCGCACTCGGGCTGACAGCCGGCACGGCCAAGGAGATGCGCGAAGGGCAGCTGGACATGGGGCTGGTCAACTGCCGCGACCCGTATGACTCCCCGCACGCGCCCGCAGACGGGCGGGTCTGCCACGTTGCACCGGCGATGTGCATGCTGTGCCGCAACGCGGTCGTCTTCCCCGAGCACCTGCCGCGACTGGTGCTGCTGGCCGACCACATCGAGCAGATGCGCAACCGGCTCACGCCACCGCAGTGGCAGGCCGTCTGGGGACGTCAGGCCGCCACACTGGCGCAGCTGTTCGACGAATGCGCCTCATGGATGCCCGAGGCCCGCCATGAGGCCCGTGGGGGCCGGGCATGGCTGGATCTTCCGCTGGGGATGCGCACGGAGTACGACCAGTGACCGCCCCCGCCGCGCCCTGGGCGAAAAAGGAGAGCGCGCAGGCGGCCTTCGGCGACGACGAGCCGGTCTTTACTTTGGCCAACGGCCTGCTCGACGAACAGGCGCCGATGCCTCGTTTCGGAGAGCGGGAACGCTGGAGCGGGGCCTGCCTGCCCCGTCCCAGCAACGTCATCCCCTCGAACTGGCGGATCGCCTTCCCTCAGTTCGATCCAGTGTGGAACCTGCGGGCCAGGGAAGTGGCCTTCGCCCACCTCAACCCCACCCACCCCGTCCTGCGCGCAGCAGGAGTATTCCGCCTCGCCCAGCCGTCCCACTTGACGACAGTGCGCCAACTGGTCGACCGCATCGGCGTGCTGGGCCGCTGGGCACACGAACACGACCTGCCCGAGCACCTGCCGATGTGGGACACCGACATGCTCACCGACTTCCTCGCCGGGCGGGTACGGGCCGGGGCCAGCCGCACCCTGTCGCTGAACTCCTACCGGTCGGTGCTGAGTGCCCTGTACGAGCTGCGGCAGGTCCTCACCGGCGGTGGCCTCTCGGTGGATCCCGCACCGATCGAGGTCGCCGGCACCGTGCCGACGACACCAACCCCGACCGTCGCCCCCGCCATGTGGTGGCCACTTCTGCGCGCTGCCTGGACCTACATCGACTGCTTCGCCGAGGACATCCTCACCGCCCGGGACGAAGTCCTCGCCCTCCCGGCCAAGCCCGACCCGCCCGCACCGGCTCCCGCCCGGCACCGGGTCGACGAGCGGCTGGAGGCATGGCTGGCCGATCCGGACACCCTCATTCCCGTGCACGCGGCGCCGTTTCGCACCAGCCCGGCCGGTACCCCGATGTGGTCGGTGATCAGCATGCTCATCACCGACGGCGCCAACCACACGGCCCTGGACCGTACGCGTCCGGCGGCCGCAGGGCGCCGCCGCCGCGTCCTGGCCGAAGCCGCCCGTGGCCGCACATTCGCGCTCACCTCCGGCCAAGCCCAAGCGGTGCTCGGGGTCCGGCGTGCTTCGACGGGGAAGCAGCCCAGGTCGCCCGCGGAACTCGACGCCGTCCTCCAAGGGTGGCTCGCCGACCCCGCCCACCTCGTCCCGGTCTGCGAAGACACCGTCCCCACCAGGCGGGGGCCGCGCACCGTGCGCACGCCCAGGTGGGCGGTGCTGGCCCGGCTCATCTACGGCACCCACAGCCCCCACACCATCTCCGTGTCCACCGCGGCCGGCCGCCGGCGCCGCGAGCGCGTTCAGGCTGCCGTCGATGCCGGCCAGTGCCAGGTCCTCACCGGGCAGGCCCACGGGGCCGACCTGCCCCGGCCCACCCCGCACTTCACCCACGTCCAGCGTGCCGACGGCACGACGGGACCGTGGCGCACACACCTGACGGACCGGGAACTGGGCGACGAACTGCGCGCCCTGCAAGGCGCCGTGTACTGCTTCGTCGCCGCACTGAGCATGATGCGCGACTCGGAGATCCAGGAGATCCGCCGCGGTGCCCTGACCGTCCACTACGGCTCGCCCGCGGTGCGCTCGCACAAACGGAAGAGCGAACCCGCACCCATCGCGGAGAAGTGGTGGATCATCGACCCCGTCGCCACCGCCCTGACCGTCATGGAACGCCTCTCGCAGCATCCCACCCACCTGTTCACCACGCTCACCCACCCCGGCGCGTTTGGCCGGGGCGCCTCCGGTCGGCGCGGTGTGAAGGCCCCGGACGTCATCGACGCCTTTATCGCCCACATCAACTTCCGCCACACCTATACCGGCCTCCAGCCGATCCCCGAGGCCCGGGTGCGGCCGCACCAGTTCCGCAAGACCATGTCCGTGATCTGCGCCCAGGAACCCGACGGCGAGATTGCCCTCGGCATCCAGCTCAAACACGCCGCCCGCCGCATCCTGGCCAACCCCACCACCCATTCCTACGCCGCCCCCGACGGCACCTGGATGCGCGAGTTCGACGATCGGCTCGCCACCGCCGCAGCCGCCAAACTCACCAACCTGCTCACGGCCCGCACTGCCGGACACCCAGTTGCCGTAGGCCCCGCAGCACCCCGTCTGCACGCCGGGCTCGACCGCGCCGCGGCCCAGGTTCCGGACGCCCATACCAACCACGAAGGCCAACTCCAGGCGCTCGTCGCCGATGCCCGCACCGCAGCCGACCTCATCCGCAGCGAACTGCCAGAGCTGCACCTCGGCACCCTTAACCACTGCCTGTGGCAGCCCGAACGCGCCGAATGCACCAAACAGCTACCCGAAGCCGAACGCGGCGCTCCACTGATCGGAGCCTGCCAGCCCGCCCGCTGCCGCAACTCAGCCGTCACCGCCGACCACGCCAGGGTCTGGCTGGCCGAACACCACGACCTCGCACAGCAGCTACGCGACCGCCGTCTTCCTCCCGCCCGCCGCGCCGCGCTCCAAGCCCGCCTCGACGATGTCGAGATCATCACCACCGCCCTCACCCAGGACCTGTGAATGACCGTCTCCCCGACCTCCGAAACCAAACTCCGCGCCGCCATGGCCCGGCTCCTGGCCGGACAGCCCAAGCACACCGACGGCGCCCTCACCAAGGAAAATCTCGCCCGCGAAGCCGGAGTCAGCCACGCCACCGTCCACCGCGCAACCGACGTCCTCGCCGAATGGGACACCCATGTTCCCCACCCCATCAGGCGCACCCCCGGTGAACTCGCCCGCGACGACACCATCACCACCATGCGCGCCCAGTTGACCCAGGCCCGCGGCCACGCACGCGAACTCCAGGGCCAGCTCGACGCCCTGGCCACTGTCACGGCAACCCTGTACGCCGAGAACCTCGCCCTGCGCAGACGCCCGGACGGCCGTACCCCCGGCGACGCCAGCGCCATCGCACGGCCAGCTACGCGTTTTGACCTTGTTAGCTCATCAACTCCCCTCGAACAGCGGCCGGATGGAACACTTGGCCACTGACCACGGAGGAGTACGCGCGTGACGGTAGTGGAGTTCGCGGCCGGCCAGGACGGACGCGTCTACGTTGAGGTCCCTGACGGGACACGTGACAACGGCGACAGCGGACTGGTCCGGGCCGGCGCCGGGAACCGGATCGCCCAGGCAGCGACGGATACCTGGCAGGGCGCCCTGGCGGGCGTGCGATCGGTAGCCGAGGGGGCATTGGCCCAGCTGCGCGCAATCGACCCACCGCCCGAGGAGGTGGAGGTGACCTTCGGGGTGGCAGTCGACGGGAAGTTCGGCGCGACACTGGTGTCGGCGGGAACGAATGCGCATCTGACCGTCAAGGTGGTGTGGCGGAACACGGCCGCGACGCCAGGCCCGGACCCGGCCCCATGACCGGCCTGGCAAGCCGGCTCGCTGAACGACCGCCGTGGCTGGCCCGGTTTCCGCACCCGCACGGTGAGAGTGCCGCCGGAGCCGGCGTACTCGTAGGGCCCCGGCACGTGCTGACCTGCGCCCATGTCCTGGAAAAGCAGCTCGGCCGACCGCTTCCAGCGCCTGGCCCTGACCTGGCCACGCAGGCCGAGGAGATCGAGGTCGAATTCCCCTTCGCCGGGGAGCCCGGAACTGCTGGCAAACGCATGCGGGGCACACTCGTGGGCTGGGTGCCGATCCCGGCGGCCCGCTCCGGAGACAAAGCACTGCCGGACGCGGCGAACGACTCCGGTGACGTGGCGCTGCTCGAACTGGAGTCGCCCGTTAACTTCACCCCGGCGCCGCTGGCGTGTCCTCCCACGCTGGATAGTCACCGATTCTCCGTCCACGGCTTCCCCGACGGGGATCCTGTGACGCGACAGGCGAACGGTGTACTGAAAGGAGCCAGCGGACAGGAGGGGACATGGGTACAGCTGGACAAGGAAAGCGAGACCGGCTGGGCGATTGAGGTGGGTTTCTCCGGCGCTCCCGTCTTCGATCACAGCAGGGAGGCCGTGGTTGGCATCGTCGTGGTACGCGACAAGCGCGGCACCCGCACCGGGCACATGCTGCCCATGTCCTACCTGCGGACGCTCTGGCCCGAGATACGCAGCAACTGCCGCTGGCGGCTGGACCTTGAGGCGAACTACGACGCCCACTGGGGCCCCCGGGCACGCGGTTCCGAGCCCGATTCCCCCACCGACGAGTGGTTCTTCACCGGCCGCACCGAAGCCCGCCGCGTCATCCGCGACTGGTTGGAAGGCAAGGACCTGAGCCTCGCTGAGCCGCCGATCCTGCTCGTGACGGGTGGCCCAGGCAGCGGCAAGTCAGCGCTCCTGGCGCACTCGCTGGTCTCGGCCGACCCGCGTCTGGCCGAGACAGTACCTCGCTCCGGCACATCGGATCCGCGCCCGCCGATCGGGGCCTTCGACGTGGCGCTCCACTTGAGGGGACAAACTTGTGACGAGATGACGGCACAGCTGGCCCGTGCACTCGACGTCGCGGTGAGCGATCCCGATAAACTGCCGACTGCGGTGCGCAAGCTCCCAGGTGGTGATCTGATCACAGTGTTGGCGGACGCGGTGGAGGAAGCCGCCGACCTGAAGGAAGCCGAGAAGATTGCAGCTCTGCTGCGGGAGCTGGCCAACACCCGCCGGGTTCGAGTGCTGGCAGCCGTGCGCACAGCGCCCGCTGGTACCAGCCGAGCACGGATCTTAAACAGGCTCGGCCGAGACGCCATTCGCATCGACCTAGAAGACAGCCGATATCTGCACCGCCCAGACATCGCCGAGTACGCAATACGCCGTCTGACCAGCGAGCAGACGGATACAGCCCAGTACCGCGCGTACGAGCCAGACCAACTGCGCGCGATCGGAGAGGCCGTGGCGCGCAAGGCGGGCTACAACTTCCTGATCGCGCAGCTCACCACCGGCTGGCTGCTCCACCGCGGTGAACAGGAGCTCAGTCCAGGCGAAGCCGGTTGGGAGGACGAGCTACCCACGACCGTCGGTGACGCCATGGACGCGTACCTGGACACCTGCGGCGCGGACACGTCGAAGTCCAGGAACCTGCTCACCGCTTTGGCCTACGCCCGCGGCGACGGCCTCCCTCGCAGCGATACCTGGCTGCACATAGCGGACGCACTCGGCTTCCGTCTCCGCCACAGCGGCGACGACCTGGACGAGATCTTCCAGAGCGCGGCGCACTACCTCGTCGAACGGGTCCAGGTCAGTTCGAAGGAACGCAGATATCGGCTCTACCACGACGCCCTGGACCAGCACCTACGCAAAGAGAAAGAGCTTGAACATCCAGAACCGGAGGAGGCCATCACAGCGGCGCTCATGAAGGCCGTTCCCGGACGTGACGGGGAGCGGGACTGGGCTGAGGCCGATGCGTACACGTGCGAGCACGTGGCCAGTCACGCAGCCGCCGGAGGGCTGCTCGACGACCTCCTAACCGCCGGCACCGAGTACCTCGTCCACGCTGCCCCTCGCGGTCTGGCGCCGCACCTGCACCGAGCCCAAAGCGAGCCCGCCCAGCTGGCAGCAGCCGTGTACCGTACCTCCCTCAGCGTTCATACCACCGCCACCCCGGGCGTACGCCGCCAAGTGCTTGCCCTTGATGCCGCACGCGCTGGCGCCACCTCCTTGCGAGACCAACTGGTCGATCACATTCCCGCTGGCGACTGGGCGCCTCTCTGGGCGACAGGCAGCGACTTCGCTCCCGCGCTCCGAGACGTCCTGACCAGCGCCGGGCCTGTGTCCCACGTCACGTGCATGGTGCTGCACGGCACTCCCGTCGCCATCACCGTTGCCCTAGACCCCATTTCCAGACTCGGGGGCGACTGCACGGTGGAGGTGTGGGACCTCACGACTGGATCCCCACTGGCGAGCCGGACCATTCCAAAGTGCGAGGCCGTGTGCACGCTGCCGGACGGCACCCCGGTCGCCGTCACTGTGGGGTATGACAAAACGCTGTCGGGATACGACGAGACGAAGCGAGTGTGGAACCTGATCGAGGCAGTGCGAGTGTGGAACCTGGTCACTGGCGCCTCCATCGGCAAGCCCCTGCCGCTCCCCGCCACCGCACGACATGACGGGCGCTCGATTTTCGGTGTGGCGTGCACGACGGTGGGGGACACTCCGGTCGTCGTCATCGCCTATAACGACACCGATTTCAACGCAGACACCGACAACACGGTGCAGGCATGGGACCTGAGCACCGGCAACCCCATTGGCAAACCCCTCGCAAGCCCCACCCATCCGGGCCGCAGAGTCACTTTCCGAGAACCCGTCGCAGGTCACACTCGTAAGGTGATCAGCGTCGAGTGCGCGGTACTGGAGGGTACCCCGATCGTCGTCACTGGCGACGGCGGTGGCACAGTGCGAGTCTGGGAGCTGGCCACCGGCATCCCTCTCCGAACGCTTCTCGCGGGCATATCAGAGCGCACAGTCAAGATCAACCGGCTGCTTGCCGTCACAACGATGGACGGTAGCCCGGTGGTCGTCACCGCCGACCCTGAGCGGACGGTACGCATGTGGAACCTGGCCACCGGTTCCCCACTCGGCAAACCCCTCGGCCCTACCCCCGGGGTTAGCGCAGTCGCGTGCACGACGGTGGACGGTACCCTGATGGCGGTCACGGCCTGCTATGACAAGACGGTGCGGTTATGGGACTTGGCTACAGGAGTTCGTCTCGGTGAGCTCCTCACAGGCCATACCGAGGGTCTGAGAGCACTGGCGTGCACCACTGTGGATGGCACACCAGTTGCCGTCACCGGCAGCTTGGACGGCACGGTGCGGGTGTGGAATCTGACCACCGATACCCGGCTTGGAAAGCCCCTCCCTGGCCACAGTGGCCAGGTAAAAACGCTGGCGTACACAGTCGTGCACGGTATCTCGGCTGCCGCCACCGCCGGCGACGACGGCACTGTACGGATGTGGAACCTGGCCACCGGCACCCCCCTGGGTAGCCCTATACGGACCGGTCACACCGGCGGGGTTCTCGATATCGCGTGTGCAGTGGTGGACGGCACCCCGGTCGCCATCACTCGTGGCGAAGACGGCGAGATGCGGAGGGGCACTGCTCGGGTGTGGGACCTAGCCGCTGACGCTGACATGCCTCTCGTGGCGTTGGCTCCCATCGGAAGGAGTGGCGCCGTTGCGTGGATGGACGGCACCCCCGTCGCCATGAGCGACGACGTCCTCACCGGCGAGGTGACGGCGCTGAACGTGACCAACCGTGCCCAAATCGGACAACCGCTCCTGGGTCACGCTCCCCACAGCGTAAGGGGGATGGCGTGTGTCGTGCTCGACGGAACGCCGATCGCGATGACAAGTGACGATGATCAATGCGTGCGGGTTTGGGATCTGGCCACCGGCACCTCCGTCGGTGAACCCATGCCCAATGGGCGCCTGGTGTTCAGCAGTATGGCGTGCACAGTGGTGGACGGCACCCTGATGGCCGTTTCCGGCGACACCGGAGGCTCCGTACAGGTGTGGAATCCCACCACCGGCACCCCACTCGACACCCCCGTCACCGGCCACTCCGACTGGGTCGTCGCGGTGGCATGCACGGTGCTGGACGGCGCCCCGGTCGCCGTCACCGCCGGACGCGACAACACGGTGCGATTGTGGAACCTGCGCACCGGCGAGCCCGCAGGGATCCTGCCGACACCTCATCCCCGAGCAGTCGCCCTGACCCCCGGAGGAGATCTCATCGTAGGCACCGGCAACGACGTAGCGGTCTTCCGCCGCCGCCCCGCGCATACCCGCCGTTGAACGGCAGCAACTACATCCAGCCATACACGCACGGGTGACGCTGCGCATAGCGAGACGCGCCACGTTGAGACGGCGAACTCTGCCTAAGGCGGGGGCGCTGCGCTACCACGGCGTCCCGCCGCAGCGGCTGGGCGAGGTGCTGCGGCTGCGCGCCGTCGCCCGCCTCGGAGTCGACGTGCGGGTCGGAATCGGCCGATCGGTCACCGTCGCGGCCACCGCCTCCGCCCAGATCACAGGCCCGGGCGGTGTCCTGGTGATCGAGCCCGGCCGGGAGGCGGAGTGGCTGGGACCGTTGCCCGTCAGCGCCCTGTACGGGATCGGCCCCCTGTTGACTGAACTACGGGGAAAATTTCCCCAGGTCAGCGCCTGCTTTTGCTAGCTTCCCGGCATGCTCAACGGGCGGGTAGTTCCTAGGGATCTAGCAGGATTTGTGTTGCCTGATTCGGGGCGGCTGGAAGAGACCGGCAACCGGTACGAGCCCTACCGACTCCTGGATCAGACGGGTGCTGTGGTGACGCCGGTGGCCCTGTGGTTCTCGGAGCTCCAGGCGGCGGGCAAGCCGGAGGCGACACTCCGCTCGTACGGCAACGATCTGCTGCGCTGGTTCCGGTTCCTGTGGGCGTTCGGCGTGGTGTGGGAGCGGGCGACACGGGTTGAGGCGCGGGACTTCGTGCGGTGGATGCATGTGGCGGACAAGCCGGTCCGGATGCACTGGCGTCACCGTGCGAAGGAAGCCGCGGGTGAGACAGTTGCACTCCCTGAGCCGCGAGTGATTCCGGCGCCCGGTTCGCCGAACCCGGTGACTGGCAAGCCTGCACCGGGGTTGAAGTACGCGGCGTCAACCCGTGCGCACTGCGAGACGGTGTTGCGCACCTTCTACGACTTCCATTGTGAGGAGGGAACCGGGCCGCTGCTGAACCCGTTTCCCCTGGACCGTTCCAGGCGGGGCGGCAGGGCTCATGCCCATCACAATCCGATGGAGGCGTTCTCGCACGAGCGGCAGGGCCGTTACCGGCCGCGGGTGCCGAACAGGATCCCGCGCCGCATCCCTGATGCCCTGTTCGACGCGTTGTTCGCGGCGTTGAGATACAACCGGGACAGGGCCCTGCTGGCGGCGTGGGTGTCGACCGGGGCCCGGGCCGACGAACTGCTGACGTGCCGCCAGGAAGATGCCGATCCGGGGCAGCAGCTGATCGGCGTGATCCGTAAGGGCTCGCGGGAGTACCAGGAGCTGCCGGCGGCGCCGGATGCGTTCGTGTGGCTGCGGCTGTACCAGCAGGAGGCGTGGGAGCGGGGTGTTCCCCGGGGGCCGCGGCTGCCGCTGTGGTGGACACTGCGCCGGAAATGGCGTCCGCTGACCTACCACGCGGCAAGAGCGATGCTGCTGCGGGTCAACGCGCTGTTGGGGTCGAACTGGTCACTGCACGACGTGCGGCACACGGCGGCATACCGGATGGCGCGTGACCCGCAGCTCCCGCTCACTCACGTGCAGTGGGTTCTCGGCCATGCGCATCTGTCTACGACGCAGATCTATCTCGCGGCCGGGCTGGAGGAGATCCTGCACGAGGTGCGCGCGCATCATGCCCGGCAGGCCGAGCGCCGTCTGGCGCCGCCGGCACCTCCGGCTTCCGGGTACAACCCGGCCAGTCTCGACGTGCTGTTCCGGCGGCCGATGTGAGCACGCCGCACCCGCCCGCGGTCAGCAGTCCGGCTCCGGCGCGTCTTGGCACGGTGTCGTTGATGGGCGGCAGCCACCGGGTTTTGACGGCGGCCTTCCCTCCGAGGGATGTGCCCGTGTCCTGGGAGCACAGTGCCGAGACGTTCGATGCGACCTGCGAGCGGCTGGTGCAGGTGACGTTCAGTGACTCGGTCAAGACCTCCGGGCACCGGATGCGCGGGGTACATCGGGTGCTGCGCTGGCTGGAGTCCTTCGAGGGGGACAGCTGGCAGGAACGGTGGGTGGCCTCCGGCTCGGACGCCTTTGAGCGTGCGTGGGCCGACCGTGTCGCGGACGAGATCACCGCCCAGTGCGGGGTGAGCAGGCGCACGGTGCGCAACGAGATCCAGTGCGGCAGCGTGTTCCTGGCGGTCGCGGACGTCTACCGGCCTCGGCTGGAGTGGCTGGCCACCCGCTGGTCGCCGTTCGTGACCGACATCGTGGCCCAGCGGCGCGATCCGGACGGCTTCGCCGCGCTCAAGACGGCGGCCGGGACCCTCTGGGGCACTCCGGTGTGGCGCAAGGCCGCCTACCAGATCGCGTTGATGGTGATCGGCAAAGGTGGTGGCGTGCGGGACATCACGACCGGCGACTGCCTGCAACTGCGCCACATCGAGGTCAGCGTCCTGCGCAAGGCCCCGACCTCGCGGACGCTGTTCTACACGCTCCTGAAGGACCTGGGAAACTTCCCCCCGGACGCGCCCGCGACGCTTCGGTCGGTGTCGACGTACGCGGGCCAGTCCAGCGCCGAGGAACTGGTGGACCGCTACCACGTTCAGTGCCGGCCGGTACGCGATCTGTTCGTCGAATATCTCAACGAGCGACGTCCCGCACTGGATTACAACACCTTCGAGGATCTCTCCCGGACGCTGGTGGCTCGGTTCTGGGCCGACCTGGAACACCATCACCCGGGTATCGACTCCCTGCGCCTGAGCCCGGAGACGGCCGCGGCCTGGAAGGAGCGCATCCGCACCAAGACCGTCCGCCGTCGGGCCGCGGACGGCCAGATCGTGGAGAGCACTGCGCCCCGTCTCAACCCCGGCACCCTGCTCACGGCCGTACGCGCCTTCTACCTCGACCTCGCCACCTGGGCTGCGGACGAGCCCGCCCGCTGGGGCCCGTGGGTGGCACCCTGCCCGGTCAGGGACTCCGACATTACTCCCCGCAAGCACAACCGCCGAGTGAAGGCCCGCGCCGACCAGCGCACCCGCGAACGCATGCCCACCCTGCCCTTCGTGCTGCGCACCGCCGAACTCCTCCTGCGTCAGGCGCAGGAACGCCTGGCGGCGTTCCGGGACACCCCGCTGGGAGCCCGGTTCACGGTCGGGGGAGAGACCTTCACCAAACCCCGGGCCAGCAAGTCCGGACTGGAACCGACCCTGGCCACCGACGGGAGCGGGCGGCGCCGTTACCTGGTGGCGGACGAGAACCGGGCGTTCTGGGTGTGGGCGGCGATCGAGTTCTTCCGCCACACCGGCGCCCGCATCGAGGAGATGCTGGAGATCAGCCACCACAGCATCGTCCAGTACACCCTGCCCACCACCAGCGAAGTGGTGCCTCTGCTGCAGATCGCCCCCTCCAAGACCGATGAAGAGCGCCTGCTGCTGGTCAGCCCGGAACTCGCCGATGTCCTGTCCGCCATGGTCACCCGCGTGCGCGACGCCAACGGCACGGTCCCGCTCATCGCCGCCTACGACCAGGGCGAACGCCGGTGGAACCCGCCCCTGCCCCTGCTCTTCCAGTGGCGCAGCGCCGGACAGAACCGGCCAGTCTCCGCCCAGACCATCCGCAAGGCCCTCGGTGAGACGCTCGCCGCCTCCGGGCTCACCGACGCGGCCGGCGATCCGCTGAACTACCAGCCGCACGACTTCCGAAGGATCTTCGTCACCGACGCCATTCTCTCCGGCCTGCCCCCGCACATTGCCCAGGTGATCTGCGGTCACAAGACCATCACCACCACCATGGGCTATAAGGCCGCCTACCCCGCCGAGGCTATCGAGGCGCACCGCGCCTTCCTCGCCCGCCGCCGGGGCCAGCGCCCCGCCGAGGAGTACCGCACTCCCACCAACGCGGAGTGGGACGCCTTCCTGGGCCACTTCGAACGCCGCAAGCTGTCCGTCGGCATCTGCGCCCGCGCCTTCGGCACCTCCTGCATCCACGAGCACGCGTGCGTCCGGTGCGCGCTCCTTCGGCCGGACCCCGCCCAGCGGCCACGACTGGCGGAGATCAGCGACAACCTGCAGGCCCGGATCGCCGAGGCCGAACGCGAAGGCTGGCTCGGCGAGATCGAGGGCCTCCAAGTCAGCCTGGCCGGCGCCCGCGACAAGCTCGCCCAGATCGACGCCGAGGCCGCCCGCCGCAGCACGGCGATCCATCTCGGGATGCCGGCCTTCCCACAGATCGCGGGCCGCATCGGTACGACCTCAGCATCTCCCGTACCGGGGTGACATCAGAAGGATCGGCCCCTCGGCACCGGGGCGCTGACGGCTACGCCCGATGTCGGCCGTCGGCCGAGATCCGCGACAACCTCCTGGCCTATATCACCGAGGCCGGGCGCGAGGGCTGGCTGGGTGAGTTGGAAGGACTGGAAGTCAGCCTTGTCGGCGCCCAGGGCAAGCTCGCTCAACTGGATGCCGAACACGCCCGCCGGAGCACCACCGTGGACCTCGGCATCCCCACCTTCCGGATATCGCTGGCTGCGACGGCGCCTCACCTCTGTGGCCCGGATGAGACGTGCTCAGCATCAGCTGACTGGGCTCTCTCAGGTGGGACGGTCCCGGCTCACCAAATCATCTTGCTATTGAGAGCCTTGGACGCTTTGTATGCCTGGCTTGCGGACAGAGAGTGGTTACCATCAGCTGGATCCCACACCGAGAGATTCCCGGTGGAGTCGTTGTAGCCGTAAATCACGAGGTAGTGGCCGTTTCCTCCACCTGACCAGGGAAGCTCTGAGGTGTTCACTGAGAGGATAGCGACAGACGAGTGCTTAGTGATGCTGAGCTTGGCATTTGCCATGATGGTTGCCCCACTGGTCACCGTGCTCGCCAAGTAGTCATTTCTACTCTGCCTTTTGTTTAGGACGCTGGCAATGGTGGCGTACGAAGTGCCGGTGCTGCTTGTCCCCAACTCGCCAGCAAGTGTTGCCTGACTCGGCGGAGTGCTGTCAGTTACAGAAAGTGCGGCACGAACGGCAGCTGGGCCGCAGTATGCGGCATTCTGTTGCTCCTGCCGTGTGAATGAAACCGAGTCGCTTGCCGCATATGCAGGTACTGCTTGCATGCAAATTGAAAACGCAAGCACGGATACTGCTCCCACGCCGACGCGTGCCAAATCGCGCCTTGTTACCGCCACTGGAATTCCCCCTTCTATACAGTACGAGCAAGCTACCCTCCTCCTTCGCGGCGGGCAACGCGGCGCAGCAATGCGGACAGAAATATCTCGTGGGCTGAATTGTCCTTTTGTGGACTATCGGGTCAGATCTGAGCACTGATGTACCTGGCTTGATCTCGCATAGACAACGGACAGGACAGACCTTGGGGTGTGCTGCAGGTTTGGGCCGAAGGGCTCGACGATGCGCTAGTTCAGAGAACCCCGCCAGGCCGCCGCCCTTCGGCACTACGGCGTCGACCGCGTCGGTCTGCTCGCCGCGCTTCCGGCGGAGACCGTGCAGCGCCTGCTGGGGCGAGCAGGCCGTACGGCCGTCGACCGGGCCCGCGGTATGGACCCCCGGACCGTCATCCCGCGCCGCCTGCCAGCCTCCGTCAGCGTCCGGCACCGGTTCCCCTGCGATGTCCTCGACGGTGCCGTGGCGCGCTCGGCCCTGCTGGGCCTCGTCGTGCAGCTTGGTGTCGAGCTGCGCCGCCGAGGGCAGGCTGCGCGTGCTCTCACGCTCATGCTGACTTTTGCCGGAGGGCCGGCGTGGGAGAGGACTCGACGCTTGGCCGAGCCGTCTGGGCACGAGGACGACCTGCGCCAGCTCACCTACCAGCTCATGGATGCCGCAGGTCTCCAGCGTGGTCGGCTGACCGGTCTCGCGTTGCGCGGCGAGGACCTGGTCGACGGCGATCAGGTCGCCGAACAGCTCAGTCTCGACGCTGCCCGGCAGGCGCGGCTCGTTGCCGAGGGGGCGGCCGACCGGATCCGGGAGCGGTTCGGACCGGGCGCGATCGGTCCGGCCGCCACCTACCGGCCAGCTTCTTGACCTCCATGTAGAAGGCTGGCAGGGGGGAGTGTCTGTAGGGGGCCGATCTACTTCAGCAATCGAGCCCGTATCTCAGCAGTAGACGAGCAGTCGACGGTCTACTTGAGCAGATAGCGCGCTGACCAGCAAAGACGGAACTCGGGAGCCCGGAACCCAGGCTCTCACGCCGCGCCCGGCCCGCAGTCCGTCCACCGTGGCGTCGTCGACCTCATGTTCACCCTAGAGGCGTCCGTACGCGATGCCCGCGCCAGCCGCAGCGGTGACGTCGCTGGGCACGAGGAAGGCCGTACGTGATGGTGGGTTCGGTCCGGTACCGGACAACGGCCCGGGCCGCTGCCCGCCCCCGGCTCATCGGGTGACGATCGGCGTCACGAGGGCGGCCAGTACCGCCACGCCGGTCAGACCGATGATCAGCGGCTCGCGGCAGGACGGATGGCGGTGCGCCACATAGGCGAGGCCGCCGAAGATGATGCCGCCGACCAGGACGAGCAGCAGGACGACGAGCAGAGCGAGCGTGGACATGGGGAGAGGGTTCCCTTCGGGTTCGGGCATGCGTGTCTCGCATGCGGACCGGGAGCGTGGACGGCTTGCACCTCTTGCGTCGCAGGGCGAGGGTTCCAGCAGGGCCGGGAGTATGCACTCGCGGCCGGTTAGCGCGGCAAGTCATAAGCGGGGGTGGCATCCGGCCTGCGCGCGAGTCCTCCGCGCTACAGCACCCGGCGGGTGCAAGGCGAACTATCGACGGAGGCGTAGCCGTCCATCAGCATTGGTTTGGTGAGTACGCCGTGTTCGGCGACGTACGCGCCCACGTCGTCCTGTGTCCAGCGGGTGGTCGGGGAGATCTTGACCTTCGCTCTGAGCTGCGCATTTCGCCTGGCCTGTGCCGGGACGGGGGCGCCGGAGAGAGGCAACCCGCCCATGTGTGACGGCGTAACGCGCAGCCGGGTGCGGGCAACCGGGCCCCGAGGCGGGCCGTGCGGCCGGGGCAGGGCGCTGCCGGGCCGCCGTGATGTGTGATCAGCCGCGCCGCAGAGCGGTGCGGCGGGCCTGCTCGGCGGCCAGCCGCTTGGTCTTGCGCCGGACCCGTTCACCGACGGCCACTGGGTCCGCGGCGTCGGCAGCCGCGGCGGCCTCCGTCCAAGTGGTCCCCTCTCCGTAGGCGTACGCGAGCACCACTTGCTGCTCGTCGGCCTTAAGGCCCATAAAGACGCGGTTGAGCTTCTCGTCCGCGAACACCCCGCCTTCCGCCCGGTGCAGCAGGTCGACGTCGGCCGCAACCAGGTCGTGGAGCGACAGTCCGTCGCATAGTTCCGCGTCCAGGGACAGCACCCGCCCGTGCCGGGTGCGGCGCCGAAACAGGGGTACCAGCTGCCGGTGCAGCGTGCGGACCTCCGCCTTCAGGACGCCCAGGGCGGTCGGGGCGAGCCGGCCGGTGTCCCACAGGGGATTGCTCCATGTGCCGATCAGTGCGGTCTCGATGGCCTCGTCCCAACGCTGGCTGCGTGGCAGCACGAGGTGCTCCGCGATGACTTTGACGCCCGCCGCGGCCCACTCGCGGCAGTGAAGCAGTTCGAAGAGGTTCTGACCGGCCGTCGTCATCGCGGGCAGGCGGTCCATGTAAATGGGTTGGTTTTGGGGGAGCAGGTGCAGATCGTCACCGGTCACGACGACCCGTGCATGCCCGCGCAGCAGCCTGCGCGTGGAGGGGTCGGCCCAGGTTTTCTCCACCTGCGTGCCCCTGGTGCAGTCCCCGAAGGGCTGGTGGAAGTGGAAGGAGAGGCCGGTGGTCTCGGCCTGGATGCGTTGCATGGGGGCTCCTGTGGTTGAGTGCTTCCCTTCACGGCGCCGGGCGGCGGGCCGACCGGCAATGAATCACACACTCCGGTGTGTGGTCTGCGTCACACAGAGTCCGTCGGGTGCTGCTGCGGGGCGAGCAGACCGGCGAACTCGCGGTCTGCGGCGGCCGACCGGGACTGGTCGGCGCGGGTTTGGTAGTCGCCGGCGAGGTCGGGTTCGAGCCAGGCGAGTTCGTCGCACAGTCCGGCGGCCTCGTCCTGGGCGGCGACCCGGCGGTGCGGCAGTGTGGCCGCTCGGGGTGGTGCCGCCGCCGCTTCGGTGCGGCGGCGGAACTCCTCGCTGAGGCAGCGTTTGTGGTTCTCGCCGAAAAAGCAACGCTAAGCCGTGCAACAGCCTGATCTGAACGACCTATACGACGAGCAGATCCAGCAGTGGGATAGCTTCGTCGTATACGCACGCGTGTAACGGGAGTGGCGGACGACGTCCGGCCCAGGAGAGGTTGGCAGCGGCCATGAAAATTCCCCGCGCGGCCCATTCCGACCAGCCGTGGCGGATCCACGAGTTCACCGGCGACTTTCGGACCGAGGATGTGTGGTCCTTCCGCACCCCGGGTGCCGGCCCGGACGACTTTCCCGTCATACTCGCCGCGATGCAGACAGCCGACGGATTCGCCAAGCAGCCCCGCGCAGTCCGGTTCCTGTTCGCGGTGCGCTGGAAGTTAGGTGCTCTCCTCGGTTGGGACAAGCCCAAGACGAGCCTCGGGAAGCGGGTTCAACCACTGTATGACCGCTTGCCAGGCGATCTCCGTGAGACCGTCGACGTCTCCGACACCAGCGGCGCCCCGTTCACCCCCGTGTACCTGCTCCACAACGAGTCCGTCCGCGAACTGGCGAACAGGACCTGCCACGCCGTCATGCACCTGGGGTGGGTGCCGACCGGAGGCGGCGAATGCGAACTGCGGATGGCGATCCTGGTCAAGCCCAACGGCCGGTTCGGACGGGTGTACATGGCTCTCATCGCACCGTTCCGCTACCTGATCGTCTACCCCGCGATCACCCGGCAGTGGGAGCGAGCCTGGCGGGACCGCGAGCTTCCACCCACCGCGAACGTCGGTCCTCGACCGTAGTCGCTGCGAGCGTCGACACCATTCGTGGCCTCGCAACGGAGAGTCCCGGCCGCCAGCACCCAGCCCCGGCCACCGTCAGCCTGAGCCGTTGCTCAAGTGCCGGTGCCGCAGAGCTGTCGGGGTGTGCTCAACTGCCGCAATGTCCCAGGTCGGTGTGCTCAAGTACCCCGGATTCCTGCAGCGTCAACGACGTCATCGCGTGAGCGGCGCCGTAGGCGCCCATGACGGATCAGTTCGGCCCGGACGCTGAGCGTGCGGGCGGTCCCGGCTCACCTCGGTCTCCGTGCCCCGTCTGTCCGACCTGACAGCACCTCCGACCCGGCGGCGTGGCCCGCGGACGCCTCATGCCCCACGTCGCCGAGGACACCGTGAAGGCTGAGTGATCGCCTGCCACGGCTGGGGTGGCGACGGTACGTATGAGACGCGTGACTACTGTGTCGCGCATCACGCACGGTCGGCGAGGGAGGAATGGTGGACGTCTAACAAGGCACGCCATGGTGGTAAGGCATACCACCGGTCGCGGTCACCTTGATCACGTACAGCATCGTCGGGATCACGATCTTCCTGACGATTTCCGGCTCTGCGGAGAACCGGGGAGCGACGGCCCTCGGCGTCGGGCTGGGGGCTGGCTGGGCGGCGTCCTTCGTCCAGGGCGCGGCCCGTCAGCGACACGATCGGCAATCCCGAGCACGGGTGTAGACGCTGACGAACCGCGAGCCGTGTCAGTGCATCACTTTGAACCGCACCTGATGAAACGAGAGCCCCGCCGCCGTGGTGCGGCGGGGTGGTTGTGGAGGTCTTGATCTGAGCGGGAGTCGTTTCGCGGTGTGTTGGGGAGTCGCCAAGCATGTGTCTGCATGATCAATCGCGATGATTTTTGATGTCACCCGCTGTGGGTCCCGCTTCTTGCTGTTATCCAGAATGGTCCGACTGGTCGCCGGCGCCCTTGTTCTTACGGAGCTGCCCCCGGCGCACATCCCGGCTCTCCGGCGTCCACACCTGGCTTGCGATGAGCACGATTCCTGACGTCATGGTCAGGGCGATGTGAGGCGAACAACCAGCCAGGATGAGCCCGACGACGATCGCGGCGATCACCCCGACGACGAAAATGCGTTGCTGAACAGGCATGGCAAAGCCCCCAGAAGGAGTGGAACGGGGAAGGACCCTTGCGCTCGCGTTGCGTTCTCGGGCCACATCAGACTCCCGGGCTGCGCTCTACATGCGCAATGGAAGTCGGGTCAATGTGAAACGGATCTCCCGTTCGAGGAGATGGGAACAGCCTCCTCGGCGCTAGCCCCGCTGGCCACGGACCGCATGCAGACAGCGGGTTAACAGCACTCATATTTCGACCCCCATCCTCCTCAATCAGGGGTGGCACGCACTGCAAAGGGCGGCGCGACGTCCTGGCAGCATTGCTCGCCTCCGTAGTTTCGCGATCGAGGGTTGAGAGTCCGGAGGTGCAGCTCGGGCTGCTGGCGGGCGATGAGGCACATGAGGCTTACAAGGGCCGAGTCCTTGAGCGAACGCGGGGGCGAGGAACTTCTGCGCGAGGCACAGACGCCGAGCGAATCCAGCCCTATTCTCCGCCCATGACTCGTGGTCACGACTCGATGCCCGAACCTCCACCCGCCGAACCCGGCGTTCTACGCCTACGCATCGACCCCAACTGGGCGTCCACCGGGCAAGTTGCGGTGCGTGCCACACCCGGCCTTGCCCGTGCCCTCCTCGCACAGTTCGAAGAGCAGGGAGCCGAAGCCAGCTTTGGCTCAGAATTCAGCCTCGACCCCGACCAACTCTTCATTGTGGTGCTCGGCAGCAGTGGCGCTGGCGTCTGGTTGACTCTCCGCACCGCAATCAACGCCATCGTCGGCAGGCACAAGGATGCCCGCATCCGAGTCGAGGTTGGCGACCGCACCGTCGAGATCAGCGGTAAGAGCACCGCCGACATGGAACGCCTCCTCGAACACGGAGAGCGTTTGTGGGAGCCCACCAGTCGAAATGAGGACGCCGCTGACGGTGACGGCTCCGGCTAACGGCGTTGCGTTGAGTATCAGCCGGCTGCCCGCCATCTACACCGCATAGCGCCGCCAACTTGGCTGGCCACCTACTGCTGGAGGTCGCACCCACCTGTGACGTCGATCGATTGATGGCCAGCGGGCCTCCGGGACAGTTGCGACGGGACGGGACTGTCTCCGTGCGCTATTCATGACGGCATGAGCATTCGCGAGATCGTCGAGATAGATCGCCCTGCGGACTGGCCAGCGGATGTGAAGGCCTACATACAAGCCCTGGCCGAGACCGTGCCCGGCCACGTGACCGACGGCGGAGACCTCCCCTACGAGGTCGACCTCACCGGGCGCGACATCGAACTTCGAGACCTGCTCGCCGACCGTTGGTTGCGCTCATTCCACGCGACCCGATTGCTGGACTACGAGGTTGAGGACGTGCAGGCGTCGGGGCTGAGGGTACTGACCCAGTCCCTCGTTGAGGATCGCCAGGACAAGGCCCTCGCCAACGAAGTGATCACCCGAGCCGAGCACGCCGCGCTACGCGAATCCAGCGTGTTCACAGTGGACGATAGGACGCTGCCGTACCGCGTCGGCAAGGTGTGCCTTGTCGGCAATGCCCAGCCGCTCCACGACCGCCCCTACGGTTTTTCGCACCAGCTCAGCAACTGGGGCGGTGAGGCGCAGTACGCGACGAGTGCTTGGGAGCATCTCGACAGCGCCCGGGTGAAGAGGCTGGGGCGGCCGGCGATCGTCGTTGCTCTCCTCGACGTCTCGGACCCCGTCATCGCCGTCGTCACTGATCTATGCCTTCGTGGCCAGCCATCGGCACATGGCGAACGTCGGGTCGCAGATCGACTTCGAGGCCGACATCGCTGGGGCGCAGATCGAGGACATCTGGCAACCTGGCCAGCAGGAGTACGACCAGTTCGAACCCCTCCCTCGTATCTAAGGAGTGGGGCGGCCAGGTGACTGGTCCATTCACTGATCCGAGCTGTCGACGACGCCTCAAAAGTGGCCCTGGCAAGATTTCCGTGAAGCCGGGATGAGTTCCCGAGAGCCGGTAACACTCCGTCACTGGTAGCGGCAGTGTCGGCGAAGGTGACGACCTCGTACGGATTGCGCCTGCACACCTGGAGGCGGTGCGGGTGGAGCGAGTGTGGGTGGCAGCGTGTTGACGAGATGAAAGTCCCAACTCCCCGGCGTTCTACTGCCTAACCGTCCATCCTGGACACATGACTTCCACCGATCCCGCCAGAGCGAACGAGCCGCCGACAATCACGGCGGTGACACGACGCGACATCTTCAAGTATCTGAGTGGGATGTCGCGCCCCTGGTGGGGCGAAATGGACGAGGTCACGTTCCTGGAGGGCCTCTACGACCTGGACCGACCTCCAGTTGGCAACAGCCGGCTTCCTACAGTTCGCGCCGATATCCAGCAGCACCGGTTGAACCACCAAGACCTGCTCGACGACTGGATCTTCGACGACTCCCGTTTGAGGCTCGCAGACGGCCCGGACGAGGTACTGCTCACCTTTCTGGCACGGGTAGTCCATCCCGAGGTGGCGGCTGACGTCGAGGAGGCCATGAAGCACGTTGAGGAGCTGAACTTGCTTCTGGCGCCGGACGGATGGGGTCTGCGTTCGGGCGGGTTCCTCTCGGGCCGCCCCCTGTATGAGCCGGTACGAGTTCCGCCTAGTGGCCCGTTGATCCCGTTGCCGCTGGAGGACGAGGACACGGGCAAACTCGATCTGGTCCTCGGCCAGGTATTCAGTCTCCTGGACTGCGCCGGCGAGGAGACCGCACGCAACCTGCTCCGCACCGCGGTCCTGACCCTCCGCCGTGACGGCGGCTTCTTCCATCCCACGCCTGGTGACAATTGGACGGATGCCACCTACGAGGCGGTCCTGACGGTAGAGCGCGAACTTCTGCCCACCTGCACCCCAGAGGTGAAAGAGGTGATCTGGCGGACGTTGCAGTCCGTGCTCACCCAGCTCGGGCGCATCGACGTCCAGGACCTTGTGGTCGAAGGCGAGACCCGGCCGCTGCCCACCATCCCACCGGACTGGCGGACCCAAGCCGCAGCATCCGCCACCCCCATCCTTCGCGGCCTCCGACTCGCCTTCTCCACCACCGAGTTCGATGTCACCCGCAGGGACTTCACCGACCTGGAGATCCGCGGCTCCCAGGACAGCAGCGGGTTCCACTACCTCTATGACACCCGCGGACGCCGGATGATCACCGAGTTCGTCCTCGACGACCGGCCGCAGGTAGCGACCTTGTGCAGCGTCACCATCATCAAGAAGGGCGACACCTTCACGCCGAGGATCAAGCTCTGGAAGAAGGACAAGAAGAAGGCTGGGGAAGTCTCCGTCATGCAGAACATGCCTGAGACCGGGACCACGCGGGCCGTCAAGGCACTCGTCGACACCGGGGACGTCCACGAGAACTTCTGGAAAGTCATCAACTTCCTCCAGGGCTGCACCGGCCTGAGCACACCCGGCGACTCCCTCCAGCTCGTGGCTGGCGACGAGGCCCAACTGGCCCAGCTGCTGACCGACCAGGACCGGACCACGGTGCTCGGCGCGGTCAGGACAGCCATCGGCGGCGGGCTCACAGAGGAGGACATCCGGCTGATCAGCAACCGCAAGGAACAACTCCAGAGGTTCGAACGGCTGCTGACCGACGTGGACTACTTCCAGCAGGAAGAGAGCCTGGCAACGACGCGCGGGGCGGAGGCCGTCTGGCAGGCATTCTTCGAGACGAACCAGTGGATCTTCGGCTACGGGCTCAACCTCATCGCCTGCGAATCCATCGACGACGGCAAACTGGAACGCATCACCGCCGGCGCCAACATCTTCGGCGGATCCGGAAAACGCATCGACGCCATCATGCGTTCCAAGGGGCTGATCAGCAGCATGCTCTTCTGTGAAATCAAGACCCACGACACGGAGCTGCTCGCCAAGACCCCATACCGTGCGGGCGTTTTCCAGGCATCGAAAGAACTGGGCGGTGGCGTGGCACAAGTGCAGAAGACCGTCAGCAAGGCCCAGCAGCTCATCTCCCGCGAGTTCCTCACCCGCATGTACGAGGACGACGGCACCCCGACCGGCGTCGAACTGTCCACCACCCGGCCCCGGCAGGTCGTGGTGATCGGGAGCCTGCGCGAGTTCACCGATAACGGCGGCGTGAACCCGGAGAAGATCAACTCCTTCGAGCTGTACCGGACGTCCATCCAGGACGTCGAGGTAATCACGTTCGACGAACTCTACGAGCGGGCCTGCTTCATCGTCGAGGATCACTGAGGCGGACCGCTGCCAGGGCGCTCGCCGACATTGCCGCTTTCCGTGACGGAGCGTCACCGGCGCACGGTGGCACAGCCCGCTTCACGAAAATCTTGCCAGGGCCACTTTTCGAGCGCCGCCGACACCGAGCGGCGTTTTCGTGGCCCCGGTGGCCAACTGCCGGTCGAGGTGTCACCAACTACGAATCGTCACGCGGCGGCGATCTGCGGTTTCACCTGTGGAGCTGGCCAGAGTCGGTTCGAGGCCACAGCTACCCGACTGCAACTATCGGTCTGAGGCTGTCCACGCGGCGCCGAGTTCAGCGAACTGCGAGCGCAGTACTCCACGTTGCTCCTCCAGTACCTGCGAAGTGGGTGAGAGGAGAAAGACGTTGTCGCGGTAGAGGCGGAAGCCGATGCGCTCCCACCCTCGGCGGATTTGGGCATTCACTCGGTCCCACTCGGCCTGGTCCCGGAGGCGGTTGCCGGTGACGTCGGTGACACCGGGCGAGCACGCGATCGCCCGGCAGCCGGCCATGAGCCGGAGGACAGCCTCCATGGCGAGTACGGCGCCCAAGCCGTGGCCACGCCACTGCTTGTCCAGGGTCACCCTATCCATGACGAGCAGGTCGGAGCCGACGTAGTCCAGCAGCTCACTGACCTCGTCGGTGAAGTTGCCTGTCTGCTGGTCCAGGATGACGCGGGCGGTCTGGTACAGCTCCTCCGTCTCCTGCTCCATGGCCCAGAACGCGTTCATTCTCTGATCGAGGCGCACCCGGAAGAAGGTCATCGACCCGACGGCGACATCCCCCACGACATTTGCGGAGCAGTCCGGGGTGACGCATCCACCGGAGCTTGCCCGGCAGCGAGCGGTGTCGTGTGTGCGGCGGCGGTGGAGGACGGTCACGTCCCACCGCTCCAGCGTGTCGCCCTGCGGGGTGTCGAGGAGTGCGTCGTCGTAGGAGATACGCAGGCGTAGTTCGGAGGGGTCTCCGGGCAGCCTGCGTGACTCGATCACGCCTACAGCCTAGTCAGGCGGGCTGTGCCGCCGTCCCCATCCCGGAGTCGTGAGCGATCAAGGTCGGCGTGTTGCGGTCACCAGCAGGGTGTCCGCGGTGCGCGGCCCCCGGACGGTCGACGGCAGCATGTCCACGCTGATCCCGCTGAATCCGGCCTCGTCCAAGACCTTCACACAGACGTGCTCCTGGAGCACCCACTGGTCCATCGTGGTCGCTTTCCCTAAGGCGTTCTCGCGAGGACGGAGGCGGCCACGACGTCCGGTTGGCCTATTTTGCCGACCGCTGTCCAACCTCGCGAAGGGGTCACCTTCAGCCGGTTTGGAGATCACGCCATTCGTGATCGACTATCGCGTGTACTACTGAATCACGCCACTGCCCACCTTTGTAGATGTGCTCGCGGATCGTGCCTTCCTCGATCATGCCCGCTGCTGTCATGGTCTTCGCTGAGGCTTCGTTGATCGGGGAGCGAGCGCCCCAAATGCGATGCAAGTCGAGGTCCTCGAAGCCGACGGCGAGCAGGAGGCGTACGGTTTCGAGGCCGTAGCCGACGCCCCATGTGTCCGGGCGCAGCGCGAAGCCGAATGTGGCTCCGCGCTGCTGGTGTGGATCCGTGGCGACGCGGCCGAACCCGATCAGTTCGGTGGAGTCCCGCTCGATGACGGCGAGTGCGTACTCCGTGCGCGGCGTCACAGCGGCCGAGGCCATGGACCTGGCCACGATGATGCCGACCTCAGCATGGGAGCGCGGCTCGAACGACAGGTGCGTGGTGGCCTCGATACTCCCGTAGATCGCGAACACAGCGTCCACGTCCTCGACCGAGAGCTCGCGAAGGTCTAGTCGCTGGCTGGAACGCTTGACCGGGTGCATGTTGGGGGACTCTACTGCGGGCTATCGCGGAAGCCCTCGTCTGATGGTGCTTGGGGCCAGCACGAGTGCCGGTTCCACATCCGACGTCATACGGTGGCCTTAGCCGACCGCCGTCCGGCCCCACGGACGAGGCCCCGTCGTCCTCGCTCACAGGCGATGCGGTGCTGGGTCTAGCTTGGCGCCTCCGGGTCCTGGCCGGTGCGACTGAGCTGCGGCCACATCTGCCGCAATGTGGGGTGCAGGGTCTTGCGGCCCACGGCTCGGGCGGCAAGACCCCGCTTGGCAGAAGACCGTCAGCCGAGCGGCACTTTCGCGAAGGTCTCCCACTCGTACATCTGGTTGTCCCGGTGGATGACGATGAGTTCCGCAGTGGAGATGCGAGCATGCGCTGGCGGGAGGCTGAGATCGGAGAGGGCCTCCCTGATGGGCTGGGCGGGACCGTCTCCCGCGCTGTAGGCCACGGAGACGTGCGGAGTGAAACCTGAGGCCTTCTCTGGGACCTCGCCGAGAACCTCTCCGATAGTCTCCCGAATGGCGTCTCTAACGGTCCGAACAGGGCCGTCGGGGTGGACATGCAGGAGCACCGCTTCGGGGTCCAACACCTCCGGTCCGATCTGGACGTCGAAGGCTGAGATAGCGGCTAGCCGTGTTTGGGCTGCATCCACGATGCTGTGGACGTCCTGCTCCTTGGTCTCGCCCACGAAGCCGATGCCTTGCATGGTCAGGTGCAGCCATTGGTCGGGGATTGGGGTGAGTATCTCTCCGAGGGGTGCGAGCGCGGAACGGTACTCGGCAGCGAGTCGGTGCACATCGTCCTGGCGTTCGAACGTGAGGTGCCAGGTGTAGAAACGGCGGCCCACGCTCCAGCCGGGCCGCCACCACCAGTGGTTCCGCATGGTCTCGGGTTGAGTCGTCATAGCTCGGGATCAAATCAGGGAGAGCCCTCTCCTGGCGAGAGCGCAAGATGTCGCGGAGCGGAGTGCACGCAGAACTCTTCGACGGCTTGTCGTAGGCCGATGGTCGCGGTGCCGCTGGCGCGAGATCGACCGATGCTTGTGGACAGTTCGCTGAGGCGGCGGGTCACTGGTTCCAAGCGGTGGTCCGGCGGAAGGGCGAGGACAGGCGCGAGGGCTTCGAGAGCGCCCTCTGCTTCCCCGTTGGCGAGATGGGCTGCGGCCTGGCTGATGTGGATCTGTGCCTCGGTGCCGTAGGCCCTGACCGGTTGTACGGCCAGGAGGACGAGAGCGTTGTCTGCGGATCTCAAGGCATCGGCATGACGACCAACACGCAGTTGGACGGCCGCAGCGTAGTTCTCCTGCCGTGCGGGCTGACAGGCGAAGATGCCCCCGATCTCGTCTTCGCTACTCATAGCGGCGCGCGCGTCTTCGGCATGGGCGAGCGCCGCCAAGGCCTCGTCTTGGGCACCCAGTTCCGACCAGGCGTCCGCCTCTTGGCAGGCGAGGAGCACTGCCACCGTGCCCGTCGTGCGGTAGGTGGCACCGCGCCGGGCGAAGTTGATCGCCTCCCGGAGGCGTCCATCCCAAAATGCCACCTTGGAGCGAGTTGAAAGCACCCAGGCGCGCAAGTTGTTGTGCCGTGCCAGCTCGGCGCACAGCCACGCTGTCCGACCCTGGGTTTCTGCGTCGCGCAACTGTCCCAAGTCGGAGGACATCCATGCCAGGAGCCCGCACAGGTAACCGGCCGCGACGTACAGGTCGGTCGACTGGCGGGGGTACTGGTGGCCTTCGAGGAGAGCGAAGACGCGGTCACGTAGTGCTCGGGTGCGGACGAAGAGCGCGACGGGATCTGAAGTGAGGTAGTCCGAGGCGAGCGACCGAGTATCGGCCATGAGTTGCTCAAGGGCGATATCGCCGACGTTTGAGGCCTCCGCCCATTGCGCCCACGTCGCGGACTCGTCGGCGGCAAGACGCACGAGATTAGACCCGGTCGGTTCGGGCGGGGCAACGATGGACGATGCCGTGGCCGGCGTGTCCGACGGGTCGGTGGTTGACAGGCGATGGGTGAGCAGATGCAGGTCTGCCTCGGGGAGCACGCGCCGGTCTTCCAGGTCCAGCAGGTCCTCCACGCGGCATGAGAAGGCCTCCGCCATGGCAAACAGGACTGAGAGGCTCGGGCGACGTGAGGAAGGGCCCGGCCATTTCTCCCACTTGCCAACGAGGGATGCGTCGGCGGCGACGGACTCGCCGAGGCGTCTGGCACTTCCTTGGGTGATGCGGTCGGCTGCCTCTTGAAGAGTCCAGCCATGGGCATGCCGCCACGCTTCTCTGGGACGCATCTTGAAGCGGGTGCGCATCTCGATCGCGATATCGGCGAGCGCGCATCCGGCGATAGCCATGTCGTGGCGGAGAGCATCCCGATCTGCCTTGGAACCGGGTTTCGAGGGGGCGTTCATGGGCGTGCTCCCTTTGCGGTGTCGTGGACTCAAGGTAGCTGCGTCATCGATCGATCGGGTGGGCGTGAACCGGGAGATCGGGGATATGCAGCCCAACTGGTCGTCCACAAAAGGCGATTACTCCTGGTTGGCGCGCCGGTGCGTGTCCAAAAAAGTTGGTCACGTGTGCCCGTGACGGCAACTGCCCTGATTGAAACCGTAGGGGTCCCCACCAGCACACCGGGCAGGGCAGTCCCCGGCTACTGACTCCTGGACGCTGATCGCCAAGTGAGGACGTATGGAGAAAACGGCATGACACCGACTGTGACCATCGCCCGAACGCGCCCCAGAGTCCTCCCTCCTCTCCGCGAGTACCGCGGATTCAATATGTCCTTCGAGCGGGACGAGGGCTCCGCGGCTGGCGTTATCGCCGATGCAGACCGAGCTGTGCCGGGTCGCGCGCGGGTCATCGTCCGGGCAGGGTTGCGGTATTGGGGCTGGGCGGGGCTGATCGATTCTGCCGATGTACTCGTCACCGAGCTGGTCACGAACGCCCTTGAACATGGGCTCGGTGATGTCGGGCTTCGTGTGTATCTCACCGACACGCACCTTCTGATCGAAGTGCGGGACGGCTCTCACCAACTCCCCGTACTGCGCAAGGCGGCTCCCGACGACGAGAACGGCCGCGGCCTCTTCCTTGTCCGCGCCATCTCCGACGCCTGGGGCGTCAGCTCTGACGGCATGACGACCTGGTGCTCCCTCCCACTTGTGAGAAGGAACGACGACATGGAACACGATGGTGTCGCTGTGATCCCCGATCTCGGGTGTGCAGAGACCAGTTGGATCCAGAAAGTGGAGTTCCGGGCGGACCGCCACGTCGTCGGCAACGCCTACCGCTACACCTGCCTGTACCTCTACGCGTACCTGGCCCCGGAGCACGGCTTCGTGGACATCGAAGATCTGGCCACGATCGGGCGTGTGCTGATGGCCAACGCCTTCGCGCACACCTGCGTGCCCGAGTACGCCGTGATCACCATGCAGTGGGCGCTGCTCCAGACCGGCGAACTCGTCTTTCAGGTGCACGACGGCCGCGTCGAGTTCCCGGACTTCGACAAGGTCGTCAGCTGGGAACCGGCCGAGGGTGAGCGACCCCGTGGCCTGTGGACCGCCCGCCAGTTCGGAGCGGAGATCTCCTACGCGCCCACGGACGCGGGAAAGATCGTCCAGGCCCTGATCAAGCCCCGCGCGCTGCCCGTCTAACCCCCGCCGAACATCGGCCTCCCGGCCGGCCGCCGGGGTGCCGTGAGCCTTGCCTCTGCCCAGACCACCCCGACCCATGAGGACTTTCATGTCTGACCGCGTGTCACCCACTCGCCCGGTCACGCACCGTCGGCGTAGGCGGCCTCGCCCGCCGTTAAGCGCCTACCTGCTTGAGCAGATTCGGGCGGCGGTCGCGGCCCCACTGCTCATCGTCTTGGCCGTGCTGGGCGGTGTCGTCATCGCCTGGCGAACCATCCAGGTGCCGACGGGACCGCTTCTTGCCGTGGTCGCGTGCGGCGTGGTGGTGGCCTCCGGGGTCGGGGCCGTCCGGGCCAGGACGGCGGCGACGGCGGTGGAGCGGATGCAGGACGCGCAGGTGCAGCGGGTCACCGAGGCGGCGACGGCGGTGGAGAAGGCCGTGGTGTGGGCGGCGGAGGAATTATGCCGGGGCGGCCGGCCGATGGTGCCGGAGAGCCTTCCGCCGTACGAGGCGGCGGGCTCGGCGGACGAGGCGGTGGCGCTGCTGGGTGAGGTGCAGGTGCAGGCGGTGTCCGCGCTGATCCGTGTGCACGACGACTCGCAGGCGATGCTGCTGCTATCGACGCTGCACCAGTTCTCCAGGCGTGAACACGCCCTGGTTGACCGGGCGTTGGAGAAGCTGGACCGTCTGCAGGCTCTGACGGAGGATCCCGACCAGTTGGACGGGATCTTCGCGCTCGACCACTTGGTGACGCGGTTGCGGCGCTGGATCGAGAGCAAGGCGATCCTGGCCGGGGAGTCCCTGCGCAGTGCGCGGCAGCCGGTGAGCGTGACGGAGGTCCTGAGGGGTGCGGTGCAGGAGGTCCTGCACTTCGCCCGGGTCAGCGTCGCGGCCGGCACGGTCGGCGCAGAGCTGGGCCTTCCCCGCCATGTGGGACCGGACCTGACGCACCTGCTGGCCGAACTCGTCGAGAACGCGACGCAGTTCTCCGATCCCGCCAGCAAGGTCCAGATGCGGGCCCACCGGGTAGCGCGTGGGTTGGCGGTCGAGGTCGAGGACCGTGTTGCCATCCCGATGCGGCCCGGGGACCGGGAGCGGTGGAACCGTCTGCTGGCCGATCCCGGCCGGGTCGACATGAGCGACGTGGTCCGCGCCGGACAACTCGGCCTGCGTACGGCGGCGTTGATCGCCCGCCGCCACGGCATCTCGGTGACGCTGTCGGAGAATCCGACCGGCGGGACCACCGCCCTGGTGGTCGTCCCGGCACAGCTGCTGGTGTCAGTGGCTGTTCCGCCCCGCGCGGCTGTCCATGCTCCGGCACCGGCCACCGGGTCGAGTTCGCCGCCCGGACCGCAAGCAGGCGGCGCACCGGCACGACCCACACTCGCGTCGCGTCGGACGGCACCTGCAGCACCGGGCGCCGGGGAGGGGGCGGCTGCGCCGCGGTTGCCCCGGCGTGTGGTCGCCGAGCAGCCGTCATCGCCCGAGCCGTCCCGGCCGCAGCCTGCAGTGGTGGCTCCCCGTTACGGCCTGGCCGGGGACTTCCGCAGCAGCTTCGACGCCGGCCGCACCCAGGACGGCACGACCGGGGCCGTGCCCCCGGCCTCACACCCCTAGTCCCCCCACCCATGGCCCGCCCCGGTCACGGCGGCGGGCCCGTATCCCCTGGAGCGATCCCCGATGACCCACGAGACATCCCGACCGGACGGCGGCGACACCATGACGGCCGCCGCGCACGGATCGGACGACCCGAGCAGGCAGATGGCCGGGATGCTGGAAGAGTTCGTCGAGCGTGTCCCCGGCGTGACACACGCGCTGCTGATCTCGCGTGACGGGCTGCGGATGGTCGACAGCGGCATCCACAGGGACTGGGCCGACAAGTGGGCCGCAACGCTGGGCGCGCTGGCGTCGCTGGCCGAGAACGTCCCCGGCCCCCGCGGTGGCGCTGCGGCGATGAAGCAGACGGTGGTCGAACGCGTCGACGGCATGCTCTTCGTCTCGATCGCCGGAACCAGTGCCGCCTTCCCCAACCAGCCGGGCAACAAGGACGGCGTGGTCGCCACGGTGCTCGCCGTGATTACCGAACCCGAGGCCAGCGCGGGCACGGTCGGCTACGAGATGGGCCTCCTGGTGGATCGCTTCGCCCCGTACATGGTCGCGGCCGTCCGCAGCGCCTGATGACCGGGCCCGACCAGGACACACCACCGTCCACCCCAGGCAGCGCCTCGTTCGTACGGCCCTACTACGTCACCAGGGGCCGTACCCGTGCCCGGCACCTGCTCCGTCCGGAGACCGTGCTGGAGGCCGGCACCGGCAGAGGCGGCCCGGGGCTCTCGGAGGGGGAGTACCGGCAGATCACACAGCTGTGCCGGACACGGCGCCGGTCGGTCGCCGAGCTGGCGGGCACCGTCCGCCTCCCGCTGAGCGCGGCCCGCGTGCTGATCTCGGATCTCGTCGACGCCCGCGTCCTGGTGCTGCCCGTCACCACCCCCTACACGTCCACCGATTCCCCGAACGGGAACCGCCCGACCGCCCAGCTCTTGGAGGCTTGCCGTGCCGCTCTCGCACGCAAGTGGACCGATGCCGACACCCGGGCCAGCTGACCCGCCCCACCCTGACGCCGTGCTCCGCCCGGCGGGAGGCCCGGCCGTGCTGAAGATCCTCATCGCGGGAGGCTTCGGTGTCGGCAAGACCACCGCCGTGGGCGCGGTCAGCGAGATCACCCCGATTGCCACCGAGGAGTACCTAACCCAGGCCAGCGCCCCCACCGACAGCCTGGCCGGGGTGGAGGCCAAGATCACTACGACCGTGGCCTTCGACTTCGGCCGCATCACCTTCGACGTCCCGGTGCCGATGGAGCTGATGCTGTTCGGCACCCCGGGCCAGGACCGGTTCATGGACCTGTGGGACGACCTGGCCCGCGGCGCGGTGGGCGCGGTGGTCCTGGCCGACACCCGCCGCCTGGACTCCAGCTTCGACGCGGTCACCTTCTGCGAGCGCACCCGGTTGCCGTTCGTCGTCGCCGTCAACGAGTTCGACGGCGCCCACCGCTACCCCGTCGCCGAGATCCGCGAAGCCCTCGGCCTCACCCCCCAGTTGCCGGTCGTGACCTGCGACGCCCGCCAGGCCGCGTCGGTCGCCCGCGTGCTGATCCGCCTCGTCGACCACGCCCTGTCCCAGACCCCATCCACCGCCACCCTCTTGGACGCCTGATGACACAGCACCCCCAGATGCCCCCGCCGCCCGCGATGGTCCGCCGGACACCCGGCTTACTCCAGCCCCGGTCCGAACAGCGGGAGTTGCTCGTTGCAGGGCCCGGCGTGATCCGCGCGGGACAGGAGACACTGAGCGCGGTCCAGGCCCAGGAGATCGCCGAGGAGCAGGCCCGTGAGGAGTTGATCCAGCGGCTGGGCATCCCCACTGGAGCAGACGATGTGATGGACCAGTTCGCCCTGCAACTCGCCGAGAACACCGGCCTGTTGTACGGGTTCGTCAACATCTTCCGCGACCGGCAGATGTTCGTCGGCCTGTACAACCCGCCGTCCGACAGCGGTCACATCATTCTGGACCGGACCATGGACCGCGAGCACGGCTGGTGCCCCGCCGTGGTCAAGCGCAGGCGGGCCCTGCCCCTGGCCGATGTCCACGCCTCCCCGCGGTTTTCCGGGAACTACGTCGTCGACGCCATCGGCGTCCGGTCGTACTTCGGCGCACCGCTGATCCACGAGGAGAGCGGCGTTGTGCTGGGCACCGTGTGCGGCGTCGACCCCGAGGCCCGCCCGCGCTCGGACGCCCGCCGCATCCTCGACATCGTCAAGGCCACCGGCGCCGACGTCCTGCACACCCTCACCACCGGCGCCCCCGCGCACTGAGCCTCGTCCGCAGCCCCACCTCCGGGGGCCCAGCCGCACCCGCCTTGCGACCCCGTACAGGGAGAGGGAGACGACCATGTCCGCCACACCGCCGATCGCACTCACCCCCTACCTCACCACCGCCCACAACGTGTTGTGGGCGGTGGCGGAGGACTTCGCCGCCGAGCACATCGCGCCCGATGTCAAGCACATGGAAGCCTCCCCGAACCAGGTGGAGCGCCGCATTCCCCAACTCTTGGCGAAACAGGGCTGGTTCGGGGTCACCATCCCCACCCGGTACGGGGGGATGGAGGCCGGGCATGTCGCCAAGACTGTGCTGATCCACCGCACCGCGGTCGTCTCCGCCGCGGCGGCGGCGATCCTCCAGGCCAGCCTGATCCCGGTCGGCGCGCTCCAGAACTGGGGCACCGCCGGCCAGAAAGAGGAGTGGCTTCCGCAGGTGGCCGACGGGTCGCTGCTGCCGTCGATCGCGGTCACCGAACCCTTCGCCGGCGGCCACATCGGAGGTATCAAGACCGCCGCCGAACGCCGCGGCAAGGACTGGGTGATCAGCGGGATGAAGGCCCACATCGGCAACTCGCACATCAGCCGAGTCCACGTGGTCGTCGCCCGCACGGCCGAGGCGGGTGTCACTGCGTCCCGCGCGCTGACCGCGTTCCTCGTCGAGTACGACCGCAAGGGCGTGACCCTCGCCCCGCACAGTGCCGGACTGGGTCTGCACGGCTTCACTGCCGGCTGCCTCCGCCTCGACAAAGTGCGGATACCCGCCGCCAATGTGCTCGGAGAGGTCGGGCAGGGACTGTACGTGGCGCAGAGCAGCAGCATCCTCTACGGCCGCCCGAACCTGACCGCAGTCAGTCTCGGGATCCACGAAGCCCTCGTGAGGACCACCGCCGACTTCCTCAGCACCCGCCCGCGCTACGACGGGCACCTGTCCGACCACCCCGTCGTACGAGACCGGCTCGGCGCCATGCAGGCCCGCTACCAGACCGCCCTGACCGCGACCTACAGCGCGGTCCACCTCCTCGACAACCGGGCTTCTTGCGACGGCGAGTTGATCGGCGCCAAGCACACCGGCCACCAGTTCGCCGTCGCCTCTGCACAGGACGCGATGGAACTGCACGGCGCCGCTGCCGTGAACGGCAGCAGCCTGGTCCAACGCGTGTTCCGGGACTGCCAGCACACCTACTCGCCCGCTGGCACCGGGGAGTTCCAGCGCATCCACCTGGCCAATACTGCCCTCGGCACCGAGTCCATCCAGTGGTCCGAACGCCTCGCGGCCGAGGCCGCCTGGACACACCCCGATCCCGCCCCCAGCCTGAGACCCCCGCGCGCGACAGCCCCGTCGTAGTGCACTGCCGCACGCGGACCCGACCCCTGCCGTTCTGTTCTGGCGGCAGGGCCCACCTCGTGTCCCCCGGCCGGACGGCGGCCGGGGGACACGAGAACCCGTCCCCGCGTCTGTCTCATGCGGCGCTACAGCGCAGGGACACCTGTCCCGGTGTGGAGAGCCAAGCGGCCCCCACCTCCCCGGACGGCAAGGCAACTCTCCCCACCGGGACATCCAGCCACCCCGACATTCAGTCGACAGCCCGCCCCACGAATCGGGGTGCACACGAACGAGGAACGTATGCCACGCAAGCGATGGACGATCGTGGGAGCACCGGCGTGCTCCCACCGAGCGCGAGACCCGCCGACCGCCCCGGTCCGCCACGGGCGCGGAACGTCTCGGAGTCGTCGCGCCTCGCCTCCCAGCAGCGCCCGTACCGACCCGTGGACTTCTCCCGGTCAAGGCGTTCCGAAGGCCAATCCGCCGTGGTGCACAACGACTTCCGCACCAGACCCATTCATCTCGGCCCACCACCACAGGAATCCCGTGCTCACCGACACCGATACGACCGAACTCCTTGTTACCGAAGCCAGCGGCCTCGACGCGAAACAGGCAGGCCAAGCCGACGGGATATATCGCCGGCTCCGCGAGTCCATCCGCTCCGGCGAGATACCGCCCGGCGCCACCATGGACAGTGCCGACCTCGCGATCGGCTACAAGGTGGGCGGCGAAGTCGTCCGTGCCGTACTCAAGCGGCTCACCCGCGACGGCCTCGCCCGCGGGCAGGGACGATCGGTAACCGTCACGGCACCGTCAGATCGGCGCTCTGGTCATGCAGCCCGGCCCGGACCGCCGCCCAGGACGTCCGCTACGCAGTACTACTCGGCGTTCGGCGAGAACAAGACCTTGAGCCAGTGGGCCGCCGATTCGCGGTGCCGGGTGAAGTTCGGCCGCCTCTTCGGCCGGATTCACACCGGCGGCTGGGATGTCGAACGGGCCATCACCACCCCGTTGGCCTCGAAATGAACCCGCCTTCCCGAGGAACGTGTCGGCGCGCTCCGCACCTGGACTGCCGTGCTGGCCATCCCATTCCCCCTGACCTGCGCTTACCGCTACTGCCCCGGAACGAGGAGTCCGCATGACGCCCGAAGTGCTCGTCGTCGCGTCCTGGAACATCCAGAAGAACGGACGTGCTCCGCTCGACGGCCAGGACCATTCACCCCGCCCGGAGGAGATCCTCGCGGCCTTCGACCCGCGCCTGGCGTCGAGGGCGACCCGGCGCTGCCGGTGCTTGAGGAGATAGAGGACAGGCCCCACAGGCTGCATCGCTCGTACGTCGGAGCGAACGGCACCCGGGTCATGGATACCCGCCCGGACGAGGCGATGCGCACCGCGGGTTTGGAGGATCTGGCCCGCTACTGGGCGACCGCGATGCAGGGAGACAAACGGGCGGTGTCCCGAACGGTCAACGCCTGTGCGACGCACGGCCCGGACTCCCGCGTCGACCGCGTCTACGGCACCACCGACCTGCTGCCCACGGTGACCGGCGTGGACGTGATTGAGGTGTCCGAAGACGACTCGGACCACCACATCGTCCGCGTCACGCTCGATGGCGACGGCGTCTCGGACCTCCTCAACCAGCAAGTCACAGAGGTCGCGGCCTGACGTACGGCCGTCCTGGTCAACCGGTCGCCCAGGGCCCGGGGGCGGCACAAGAGCACGGTCCGAGGACAAGAGGAGGCACACGATGCAACGCGAACTCCCCCTGATAGCAGGCCAGAAGGTGGTCAACGAGGATGTCGCCGAACTGACGTCCGGTGCCCGGACCGTGGCCGAGGCCCTCGGTTACCGGTACGCGGCGATCGAGCGCGGCCACCGGTTGCGGTTCCTGTTCGATCCGCTGCGGCTGCTGGAGCAGCGGGATGTGATCCGGGCGTACGCGGCCGGGGAGGACCCGTTCCCGACGAGCGTCGAGATCGATCCGGCGAACTCCTGCAACCATCACTGCACGTTCTGTATCTACAGCAGCCTGCACTCCAAGGAGCGCAGCGAGCGGATGGCCCCCGAACGGCTGCTGTCGCTGGTGGAGGAGCTGGCTCAACTCGGGGTGACCTCCCTGCTGTTCGTCGGTGGGGGCGAGCCGATGACACACCCCAGGACGGTCGACGCGATCGAGCTGGCGTCCGGTCACGGCATATCGGTGGGGCTGATCACCAACGGCTCGCGGGTCTTCCCCGAGCTGGGCGCCCGGCTGAAGAAGGCGGCCACGTACGTACGGTTCAGCCTGGACGCGGCCGACCCCGAGCTGCACGCGAAGCTGCACGGCAACAAGGACCATCACCGGATCATCGCGAACCTGCGGGCGCTGGCGGCGGCGGACGGGCCGTGCACGGTGGGCACCGGGTTCTTCATCAACGACGACAACGTGCACGACCTGGTGGCCTGCGGCGAGTTGGTCAAGGACTGCGGGGCCGACTACATCCAGTACAAATCGTACTCCGGAGTCGCCGTCGGCCCCGAGTTGCACGAGCGGATGCTGGCCGGGCTGAACCGGGCGCTGGACCTGGACGACGAGCGGTTCGACGTGCAGATCGTGGACCGGATCTTCGACAACAACACCCACCAGGTCCGCGGGTACAGCCGCTGCCACTGGCAGCAGTTCAAGCCCGCCATCGGCGCCGACGGCAACGTGTTCCTGTGCGCTCAGAAACGCACCCGTACCGACGCCGGCGACGGCATCGCCGGGGTGATCGGCAACATCAACGACTCCACGTTCGCCGAGGTCTGGCGCGGCGAGCAGCGTCGGCAGGTCCTGGAGCAACTGGTGTTGAAGTCCTGCCCGTTCTGCGTGCACCACCAGCAGAACCGCATGCTCGAATTCCTGACCGGATTCGACGCCCCGCACGGCAAGTTCTTCTGACCCCGACCCCCTTGCCGGAGGCATCTGATGGCTCGTCCCAGCACCGAGACCGACCTGATCACCGCCACCGCACGGCCCCGCCCGTACTGGTCCGCGCACAAGGCGCTCTTCGCCGCCGCCGACACCGCGGCCTTGCCGGTCCCCGGGGAGATCCAGATCCGGCCCGCGCCGTGGACTCTGGAGGTCTACGGCACGATGGACTGCAACGTGGCCTGCACTCACTGCAACGCCGACGAGCGCAACCACGCGTACGGACAGGGCAGCATGCCGCTGGAAATGATGGAGCGCCTCCACGTCTCGATCGCGGACATGGGCGTGCGCGGCGTCCAGTACTGCGGCGGCGGCGAGCCACTGCTGTGGCGCGGCGGTCAGATCGCCGACTTCATCGCCGCCCTACCGCGCGAGAGGACGCGGGCCGGGATGGCATCCAACATGACCATGGGGAAGGTGCTGGCCCGCCCCGAAGTCCTGGACAAGATGGTCTTCGTCGCGGTCGCGGTCTTCGCCTACGACGACACCACCTACGAGGCCGTCGCCCAGGTCAAGCACGGGCAGAGCCGGATGGAGAAGGCGGTCAAGACCGTGCTCGCGGCCCGCCAGGCCGCGGGACTGTCCACCCCGGCCGTCAACGCGAAGGTCATCATCAACTCCACCAACTACCGCTGGCTGTCGCGCATTTACGCGTGGGCCGAGGCGACCGGCTTCGACTCGATCCACCTGCGGCTCGCCGACGACTACGAGCACCGCGGCGGCGGCTTCGTCCTCGACGAAGCCCAGCGCACCGAGTTCCGGGCGGACCTGGAGGCGTTCGCCGCTGAGCGGGGCCTGACGGAGTGGGCGGGCAAGATCGGCCTGATCCTCGGTGACGACAACAAGGGCGTCACCGGCACCCACTCCCACTGCTGGACGGTGGCCACCGGCGTGAACTGCTGGGTGCTGGCCAACGGGGAGGTCTACGTCTGCGGCCCGCAGTGGGGCAGCAAGCAGTACCTCATCGGGAACCTCAACCACGGCAACCTGGAGGACATCTGGGGCGGCGAGCAGCATCAACAGGTCGCCCGCCGACTGATCGCGAACATGGGTCTGTCCCGCTGCTATGAGCTGGGCTGCCGCCACATCAAGCAGTCCATGACCGTGGACCAATGGACGGCCGGTGAGGTCGGGGTGCCCCCGCAGGAGGAGTTCGAGCAGCGGCACGCGTGGTTCCTGTGACCCGGGCCCGGACACACGATGTGGTGATCGTGGGCGGGGGCCTGTTCGGGCTGGTGCTGGCCGAGCAACTCGCCACCCGCTGCCCGGCGAGCGTGATGGTCGTCGAACGCGAACACCATCTGGGCGGCTTGTGCTGGTCCAGGCGCGATCCTCAGACCGGGGTGGAGTACAACCCGTACGGCACCCACGTCATGGCCACCTCCGACCCGCGGGTGTGGGAGTGGATCACCGGCCGCGTGCGGATGGTCGCCTACACGCACACCGTGCACGCGGCCGTGGCCGGCCGCCTCGTACCGCTGCCGCTCGGACTGGAGGCCATCGAAGCCGCCTACGGCCGCCGCATGTCACCCGAGCAGGCACAGGACGCCGTCGAACGGGATGCCGCGCCGTACCGTGACGCTCCGGCGGACAGCGTGCGCACTCTCGCTCTCGCGCAGGTCGGACCGAAGCTGTACGAGATGTTCGTCCGCGGGTATGTCACGGCGCAGTGGGGAGCCGATCCGGCCGATCTCGCGCCGGAGGTCTTCGCTGAGCGGTTCGGCATCTCCTACCGCCCCAGCAGCGGCTACCATCCCGAGGCCCGGTGGCAGGGACTGCCGTGCGGCGGCTACGGCACGCTGATCGAACCGCTGGCCGACCACCCGCGCATCGAAGTCCATCTCGGCCGCGACTACCGGCAGCCGCCCAGCCCCCGCTACCGGCAGCTCATGGTCGTCACCGCACCGGTCGACGCCCACTTCCACCGCCAGCTCGGCCCCCTGCAACGCCGCAGCCTCCACCTGAACTGGCAGGTCCTCGACGCCGGAGATGTGCAGGCCGTACCGGTGGTCACCTATCCGGACGGGACGAGTCCTCACTACCGCTCGCACGCTCCCGCCCTGCTGCCGTGGAACGGCGCGCACTCCCCGTCCGACGCCCTGCTGGTCGGGTTCGAGGCCGCCGGCCCCGGACCGAACCAGATCGACTTCGTGCTGCGCAGCCCGCACAACGAAGAACTCGCCGGGAAATACCGGCAGTTGGCTGCCGCGCCGGACGTGCTGCTCGCCGGCCGCGGAACGACCTTCTACGACGACATGGGCACGACGATCGGCCATGCCCTCGCCCTGGCCGACCGCCTCGTCCCCGACCTGACCTGATTCCCGTCCCGCCACCACCGCCAAGAAGGGTGCGCCGTGTACACCGTGGCGATCCACCAACCGCACTATCTGCCGTACTGCGGCTACCTCGACAAGTGGGACCAAGCGGATCTGTTCATCCTGCTGGACGATGCCCAGTTCACCCGGGGCGGCTGGCAGAACCGCAACGTCATCAAGACCGAGCAGGGCCGCCACCTGCTGACCGCGCCCGTACGGCACGAGGGATTCCGCACCCTGAGCGACACCGCCCTCGACTACACCCGGCGCTGGGACCGCTCGCACATCCGCACCCTTCAGCAGGCGTACGCCCAGGCGCCCCACCGGCACCTGCTGTCCACCCACATCGAGGAGGTCTACTGCCGGAAGTGGTCGGTGCTGAGCGAGCTGGCCATCGGGTGCACGCTCAGCTTCGGACGGCAGTTCCGCATCGAGACCCCGACCGTGCTGGCCAGCAGCCTCAACGTGCCCGGCAGCAGCAGCCAGCGGCTGGCCGACCTGTGCCGGGCGGTCGGAGCGGACGCCTATCTGGCGGGCGACGGCTGCCGCGTCTACCTCGACGAGCAGCCCTTCGACAAGGCGGGGATCGAGGTGCTGTGGCAGGGCTTCACCCACCCGCGCTGGCGCCAGCTCCACGACCGGCACGGCTTCCTCAGCCACCTCTCCGCCCTCGACCTGCTGCTCAACACCGGGCCCGACGCGCCTTTTGCGCTGCGCGGTCCGCGTCTCCTTGCCGGAGCCGCCCAGTGACCGTCTCACCCGAGGTTCCGATCTGGCGCACGTACCTGCCCAGCCCGGTCCGGCGGCAGACGCACCTTGAGGTCGCCGACATGCTCAAGTCGGGCCGCATGGTCGACGGGCCGCTGACCTACCGCCTGGAGCAGGCGGTAGGGTCCGCGTTCGACCGCCATGCGGTCGCCGTCGCCTCCGGCATGGACACCCTCGAACTCCTCCTCGAAGCAGCGCAAGCCCGGGGCCGCGACGTGCTGATCCCGGCGAACTGCTTCCCGTCCATCCCGGCCCTCGCCGACCAACTCGGCGCCCACCCGCGTCCCGTGCCCGTCGACCCGGTCCACCTGGCCATGGCCAAGGAGGTCCTCGAACTCGCCGCCGACGCGCTCCATCCCATCGTCGTGTGGGTCCACCACGCCGGCATGGTCGCCCCGCACGCGCGCCACACGATCAGCACGCTGCGGGACGCGGGCCACACCGTCATCGAAGACTGCGCCTACCTCCTCCCTGCAGACCAGCCCGCCGACGGCCCCGGCACCTGGGGCGACATGGCCCTGTTCTCGTACGCGCCGACCAAGCCGCTCAGCGGCAACGGCGGAGCCGTCGCACTACTGCGCAACGCGCCGGACGCCGAGCAGGTGTGCGCGCGGCGCTCCCACAGCGGCCAGGAAGACCGATGGCTCGGCGGTGACCGCTTCCACCGGGGACGGGCCATCACCGAGTTCGCCGCCTCCGTCGCCTACTGGCAGTGGCACCACCGATCCCGCACCCGCCACACGCTGAACCGCCTTGCCCACGCCTACACCAGCCTCTTCACCGCCAGCGACTGTCCGGCGCTGCCCGCCACACGGGCGCCTCAAGAGACCTGGGGCCGCTTCACGGTGGACCTGGCCACGCCCGCCCACGCCCGCCAGACCCGCGAGCGCATGGCGAAGAACGGCATCGCCACCACCGTGATGTTCGACCTGCCGTGGAGCGGCTACCCCGCTCTGACCGGCGCCCACCGGTTCCAGAGCGATCTGCTCCCGGTCCTTCAGCGGTCGGTGTGCATCCCGTACCACCCCACCCTGTCGATCCCCGACGTCCACCGTGTCGCCGAGTTCGTCACCAGCGCCCTCATCCAGGGAGGAACCCAATGAGCACCAGGACCGCCGTACTCCTGGCCGCAGGCCGCGGCACCCGCCTCGGGCGCGACAAGCCCAGCCTCCTCTTCGGCGGCGAGACACTGCTCGCCCGGCACATCCGCCAGGCCCGCCTCGCCGGCATCACCGAGTTCGTCGTCGTCGCCGGACGGCACAACGAAGACCGTGTCCGCGAGATCACCGCAACCGTCCCCGACCCCGAGCAGATCGAGGTCGTACTCCAGGAGGGCCCGGACGCTCACGCCGCGGCTGCCACCGGCCTCGAACGCGTCACGGACCGCGAGGCGGCGTTCCTCTGCGGCATCACCGACCTCGTCCCCGACGACACCTACGCCACGATGGTCGCCACCGCCGCCGCCCCGGGGGTGACCGTGGCCGCGTTCGTGCTGGAGCACACCTTCGTCGGCGGGATGCTCGACTTCCACCCAGGCACCCTCGACCTGCTGCGCATCGTCGAGCGCCCGCCCGGTGGCTGCCCGCCCGGCCGCCTCGTCAACATCTGGATACACCACCTCTCCGGACGGGCCTTCATCACCCAAATCGCCGAGGCGACACGGCAGCTCGGGGACTATGAAGAGGCCATCAACCAGGCGCTCGCAGGCGGCAGTCACGGCACGGCGCACACCGTCCGCGACTGGGAGGCCGTGAAGGACGAGACCAGCCTCGGCCGTGCCTACGAACGCTTCCGCCCCCAGGACCCCACCGCGGCAGCCTGACCCCCGACCGCCCCCGGAAGGTGCCATGCATTCGTAGCCGGCGCCCCCTCGACCCCGAGAGCCTCCAACCATGACCTCACCTCGCACCCTCAACCTGGCCGTCACCGGCGGCGGCACCGGCGGCCACACCTACCCCGCCCTCACCACCATCACGACCCTCCGAGAACGCCTCGCCCAACAGGGCATCACGCTGAACGTCACCTGGTACGGCGACGCCCAGGGCCTCGAAGCCCGCATCTGCCAGACACACGGCATCACCTTCCGCCCGATCGCGACCGGCAAGGTCCGCCGCTCCCTCAAACCGGCAGCCGTCCTGCGCACCCTCACCGACATGGCCCGCGTCCCCTACGGCATCCTCCAAGCCGCCACATCGCTCGCCCGCCACCGCCCCGACGTCGTCCTGTCCACCGGCGGATACGTCGCCGTCCCCGTCGGACTCGGCGCCGCCCTCACCCGCCGCCCCCTGGTCATGCACGAACAGATCACCGCCGTGGGCCTGGCCAACCGCGTCCTGGCCCGCGTCGCGACGGCCGTCGCCCTCAGCCACGACTCCTCCCGCAACGCCCTGCCCCAACGCGCCCGCCGACGAGCCCAGACCACCGGAAACCCCGTGCGCTACGCGCTGCTGCACGGCGACGCAGGCAAAGCCCGAGCCGCCTACGGCCTCGACCCGGCCCTGCCGTTGATCTACGTGACCGGCGGCGCCCAGGGCAGCGCCCAGATCAACTCCCTCATCACCGACATCCTCCCCACGCTGCTGCCGTCCTGCCAGGTCCTGCACCAGTGCGGCCCCGACCACCATCAGCGGATGCTCGGCCACGCCGCCGACCTCGACCTCCACCTGGGCCACCGCTACCGGCCCGTGCCCTACATCGACGGCGAGTTGGCAGACGTCTTCGCCGCGGCCGACCTGGTCGTCTCCCGGGCAGGCGCCGGCACCCTCGCGGAGCTGACCGCCATCGGCAAGCCCTCCGTCCTCATCCCGCTGGAGCCCACGGCCGCCGACGAACAGCGCCGCAACGCCGAGTACCTCGCCGAACACGGCGCAGCCATCGCGATCACCAGGCCGGACGTCACCGCACAACGCCTCGGCGAGAGCCTCCAACGCCTGATCGAAGACGCCCCTCAGCGCGCGGACATGGCGGCCAAAGCCCGTACGCTCGGGCACCCCGACGCCGCCGACGCGCTCGCGGACCTGGTCATCGCGCACGCCCGGCCCCACCGGAAGGGCGGAACTAGGGGACGAGCCCGGTGACCTGCTCCGGGGTGGGATGCCCGTGCTCCAGGTAGACCGGGACACCGGACTTCTTCGCCGCCAGCGCCTCCTGAAGCCGACGGGCATCCGGAGGCGCCAGCCGGGCCACCGCCTCACCCGGGTCCAGGAACGCCCACCCGCGCAGCTCATCGTCCGGCGTCCGGAACCGCTCCTTGGTCTCCTCGTCGACCACACCACCGTCGAAGACGAAGACCAGCTCCTCGAAGAAGCGCCCGTCCTTCATCACCCAGTCCGAGACCAGCATCCGGCCCACAGGCAAAGCGACGCCCAGTTCCTCGGCGACCTCGCGGGCGGCAGCCCGCTGCGGGGTGTCCTGCTGCGCGCGCTCCATCCCGCCGCCCGGGAACAGCCACCGGTCCTTGTGGTAGGTGGGGTGCACCAGCAGGACCTTCTCGTCACGGTCCATGATCAGTACGCCCGAGGCCATCGGCCAGGTGTCGCGCGTGTACCCCTTGGACACCTCAGCGGTGTTCGTCGTCATACGGCTTGTCCCTCGTGCATCCCCAGAAGACGGCAGAAACAGCCATCATGCCGGGGCTCCCCACCCCCACGCAGAGCACCCGCCGTGTTGTTACCAACGCCCCAGCCCGCCGCCCCGCACAGGGAACCCATCCCACCGGGACAGACCTGAAGAAGGGGATCATGCACCGCTGCCACCCGATCAAGGCGTACGACATCCGCGGCCACGTTGACGACGTCACGCCGGAACTCGCCCGCGCCGTCGGCGAGGCATTCGCCTCCCTCACCGGGGCCACGACGATCGTCGTCGCCCACGACATGCGCCCCACCTCACCCGCCCTGGCCAACGCCTTCACCGACGGCGTCACCACGACCGGCACGGATGTCATCCCCCTCGGTCTGGCCAGCACCGACCAGCTCTACTTCGCCTCCGGCACCCTGGATCTGCCCGCAGCGATGATCACCGCGAGCCACAACCCCGCCTCGGACAACGGCATCAAACTGGTGGGCCCGGGGGCCAGCCCGATCGCCCGGGACACCGGACTGGAGGACATACACACCTACCTCCATACCGGACAGCTGCCACACCAGCCACATTCCCGCCAGGCACCTGCCTCCGCAGGACGCCTGCACCCCGCAGACCTCCACGACGCGTACACCCACTACGTGCGCGGCCTGGTCGACCTTGACGGCATCCGCCCCCTGAAGGTCGTCATCGACGCGGGCAACGGCATGGCGGGCCACGTCCTCCCTGACCTCCTGGAGGACCTGCCCCTTGCCGTCGTCCCCCTGTACTTCGAACTCGACGGCACCTTCCCCCACCATGACGCCGACCCCATGAACCCCGCCAACCTCACCGACCTCCAGGCCGCTGTCGTCGCCAACGGAGCCGACCTCGGGATCGCCTTCGACGGCGACGCCGACCGCTGCTTCATCCTCGACGAACACGGCGCTCCCGTACCGCCGTGCGCGCTGCTTGCCTGGTTGGCTGAGCGTCTCCTCGCTCGCAGACCGGGCGCCACGGTCGTCCACGACCTGCTCACCTCCGCCGGCACCATCGAAGCCATCACGGAAGCGGGCGGCACCCCGGTCCGATCTCGTGTGGGGCACGCCTTCGTGAAGCTCGCGATGGAGGCCCACGGCGCCGCCCTCGGCGGGGAAGCGTCTGGCCACTACTACTTCGGCCACTTCTGGCACGCCGACTCCGGAGCCCTGGCAGCCCTGCATGTTCTGGACGTCCTTGGCCACAGCGACCAGACCGTGTCACACGCAACCGCCCCCTACCGGCGCTACGCCTCCTCCGGAGAGGTCAACCGGCGGGTGAGAGACGCCCCAGCGGTACTCAAGGCAGTCGAGAAGGCCTTCGAAGGACGCGGATTCATCGACCGCCTTGACGGCCTGTCGGTCTCCCTTGGGAGCGGCCGCTGGTTCAACCTCCGCCCCTCCAACGTCGAACCCGTCGTCCGCCTGACTGCCGAAGCACCCACCGATCAGGCGATGGACGAACTCCGCAACGATGTCCTCGAAGTCATTGCCAGTGCGGATGAGCGGGCGCCGTACGTCCCGGGGCTCACGGAGCCGACAGAGACGGGAGACGTTGCACAATGAGGCCCGAGGATGTTGGAAGTCACAACTATGGGATGCGGCAGAATCCGAGGTCACGCATCGAGGACAACTCCCCGGAATCCATGAATCGTCAGGCGTGGACGATCTACGGCCAGTTCCAGCTGGACCGGGGATTCCGGACTCCGGATCCCGACCGGATCCACTGGGGTACACCCGGTGATGCGGGGCCGGGCACCGGTGTGCTCGGCGACATTGGAGGCAAGCGGCTGCTCGACCTCGGCTGCGGGGGCGGCCACTACGCCGCCCACCTCGCACGTGACCACCGCGCTGTCGTCGACGCCATCGACGTCGCGCCCACCCAGCACGAGCGTGCCCTCCTCCAGTACGCCGACGTCCCCAGGGTCCGCTTCCTGCTCGGGGACGCCGTCGACCACCTGCACCGCTGCGAGCCGTACGACCTGGTGTACTCGGTCCACGGCCTCGGTTACCTCCACCCACACCACACCACAGCCTGCCCGCCCTGCACCGCGGCCTGTGCCCCGGCGGACGGCTCGTCTTCTCCGTCCTCCACACCGACCTTCACCGCCGGCCGCCCTCAAGCAGCCTCGAACCGCGACAACTGACGGTCCAGCTCAAGGGGCTTGAGCCGCAGGACGTGCACCTGTGGGTTCTCTCTCCCCAGCTGTGGGAGGACGTACTCGCCGACCACGCCTTCACCGTGGAGGCGATTGACCTTCTCCACCGTCAGGGCGACGACCCGGTCGTCGATCAGCTCATTCAAGCCCGCCACGCCTGAACACCCTCGGTACCCTGGACATCGGGCTCGACGGCACCTTCCCCTAGCCGTGACTGTTGGTTCAACGTCCGCCCCTCCGACGCCGACCCCGCTGTCCGCCTGACTGCCGAAGCGCCCACCGATCACGCCATGGGTGAGCTCCGTGACGAAATCCTCGAAGTCATTGCCGGGGCAGATGAGTGGGCGCCCTACGTCCCGAGGCTCGCCGACTAGCGTGACGCCATTGGACAGTTCGGCCAGGTAAGCACTGCCAGCGTCCTGCCGCACGAAGCCCAGTCAGTGCAAGGGGATCGGAGAGGCATCCGAGCGTGGTGAGCGGGCGCGACAGTGTGTGCGGGCGAGGGAACCGTTGAATCGATTCCAGCCACTTTCGGAGGGCGAGGGGCGTTCATGGCGTCCGGCTTTCCGACCAGTGCGTATGGCTCAAAAGCATCGCAAAACCTATGTCATCCAGCGTCGCTGGCAGTGTCTCCACAGGTACATGGACTCGTGAGGAGATGTTCAGCATTGTCCTGCTGGGATTCCCGGTGTCCATGGGTTTCGTGGGGGTGTATCCCCTTGCGGGTTGGCAAAGGTGGCTTAAAACTGCATCAGGGGACGGTCCGTTGCGGTCGACTGGGCTTGCTCGACGGAGCGTCACAGCGGTTGTGATGGGTACGTTCCCCATAAGTGCGTTGTGGCTAACCGGATTTCGTTCGAGGTGTGTGAACCGCCCCGGTTCGAATGGAGACTCGATTTCGTGAAAGGATCGAGTCATGGCACGACCTTCCCGTTACCCGCCTGCTGAGCAGTCGACGGCAAGCAGGTTGCCTCTCGCCGTCTAAGCGTTGTCCCGTAAATGATCTAGGACGGGTTTGTTGACCTGCCTGCTTCTGCATCAGCCGACGAGGGTGAGGTTGTGCAGGCGGGCGATGCCGAGCATGGCGTGGTGGACGCCGTCGCCCTTGAGTCGGCAGTCGCGGAGGATCTTCCAGGTCTTCATGCGTGCGAAGGCGTGCTCGACGCGGGCACGGACCTTGCGGTGGGAGGTGTTGTGTTCCTTTTTCCAAGCGGGGAGTTCGGTCTGGCCGGGTTCGCGGCGGTGCGGGATGATCAGGCCGGTGCCCCGGTAACCGCCGTCCGCGATCACCGTGGCGCGGCCGACGGCGTCCTTCGCGCCGGACAACTCCCATGCCTTGCAGTCGTTGCGGTTGCCCGGCAACGGCCGTCCAACTGCTACGACCAGCCGGGTATCGGCGTCGATGACGACCTGGTGGTTGGTCGAATACCGGTAGTTCTTCGACTGCTCGGCGACCGTGTGGTCGCGAGTGGGGACGAGGGTGCCGTCAACGATCAGCACGGCGTCACGGCGGAACCGTTTACGTGGCTGCAGTGCCAGCGCCGGGCCCAGGTGATCGACGATCCGGTCGGCCGCGGACTTGGACACCCCGAACAACAGCGCCAGTTGGCGCAGGGTCAGGTTGGTCCGCCAGTACGCGGCGACCAGCAGGACTCGGTCCTCCAGAGGCAGGCTCCACGGCCGGCCCTTGCGGACCGGATCCGCGCTTTCGCGCCGCAACGCGGTGATCAGCTTGCCGAACTGACGCGGACTCAGCCCGGTGAACGGGGCTATCCAAGACGGCTCCGACGCCGTGATCACACCAGACACAGCAAGATCATCTCACCCGTGGCCAGCAGTTACGGGACAACCCTTAGGCAGGCCGGAAAAGCAGAGACCCCCCGCATTCGACCTGCGGGGGGTCTCTGGCTTCTGGGACACAACGGGCCCCTTTCGGCCTGACCGTGACGTACGCGGCCCGTCCCCCAAGGCGAGTGAAAGACGAGCCGCCTACTGTCCTGGCCGGTGGCGCTCGTCAGCTGATGAAGTCGCTCTTGTAGAAGACGCTGGCGTCGAGAAGGTCGTCGGGGCTCGCTGCGGTCTTCGACGAGAAGCCGAAGGCCAGTCGCGGCTGGCCCGAGACCATCCAGGTCGCAATGCCCTGCGGTTCGCGGCCGGGCAGCGACGCCCCGGCGCTCGTCTCGAAGACGTCGTAGACCGAAGCCCCCGAGTCGTTCAGGTCGAGAGTGACAAGGTACGAGGTGTTGTTCGCGCGGCCGTAGGTCAGGTAGGCGTACTCCCCGCAGGAGACGATGCCCTGGAAGTAGTCGGTGTCTTCGAGTCCGGGGATCTCGCCGTTGTTCGGGATCGCCCGTTCTACGAGCCGGTAGCCGTCGCTGAGCCGTCCGGCTACCGCGTCGTCCATGTCGAACACCGCGAGTCGCCAGAGACGCTTGGCGGTCGCGTCCGTCGCGTAACGGATCAGGAGTCGGTTGCTGTACGTGTCGATCGCCGGCCGGGGGAGCTTGACGAAGCTGGAAATCGTCGGGGTGCGGTCGTAGATGGTGACTGCCGGATGGTCCGAGTAGTCAAGGGTCAGCCCGGCGACGAACCGGAAACGGGACAGCTTCTCCCCGGCCCCGTTGTCGTCGGAGTCGGAGCCTTCGATCCAGAGATACGGTTCCGATCCCGACCCTGTCGACTCCACGCCCATCGACGAACCGTGGCCGAATCCGTGCAGCGCCATGATGTCCAGCACGTTCCCCGAGAGATCGGTCTTGGAGATCCACAGATCTCCGTTGTGACCCGTGCTGTCCCCGATCCGGTGCTGCGCGAAGTAGATGTGGCTGTTGACACTGTCGAAGGCGAACGACTGCATGGCCCAGGTCGGCTGGTGCAGCGGTGCCCGCCAGACCGGATTCCCTCCGGCGCCGGACAGCAGGAAATGCTTGGAGGAAGGCACGGACGCCGCCGCCGACCCCGCCGCCCCGAGCGAAAACGCTGAACCCGTCGCCGCAACGGCCGCGATCCCCGCCCCAGTTCGCAGAATTCCACGTCTGCTCGGCTGCTGCCGCTGTTCGCTCTCAGAACTCATACCGCTCACTGCTGCGCTCCCTCTGATTCCTTTGCACGCCACCCGGGGTCCGACCCGTTGCCGCTCCCCGTTTCCACGTTCTCGACGCGCGAGCCGCCCAGCCTGGCAGAGAGGATCACTTCTGACCACCCCAGAACCTTGGCCCTCCCAGGAGAGGGCGAGAGGAGATCACTATCCTGAACAGGCGCTCTCCTACGACGAGTTGGCCCCGCCGGAAGGTGACCTGCGGGACGCGTTCCCCACGAGCCCTGGGCCGCCCTCTACACCTTCACCGCTGAGTGCGTTGTGGCAAAGGGAGTCCCTGTTCGATGTGTGCGGCGCGGGTGATCATTCGGACAGAGGTGCCGGTGGGGTCGCGGGCATGAAGAAACGGGCCTCCCGGTAGTGACGTGGTTGTTGAAGCCCGTCACGGTCAAGGAGACCCGTTGTCCGGACAGTTGACCATTTCCGCTGCGCCCGCGTCCATCACGGCCACTCCGGAGTGTGACTGCTACGTGCACAGGTTCGGTTCGATCGCTCCGGGGCGGCGGGCGCGGTGCTATCCGAGTGACATGACGGACGGGGAATGGGCCGAGGTCCGCTCCGCGATGCCGGTACCGGCCTGGCTGCTCAAACGAGGTGGGCGCCCGGAGGCGCACTGCCACCGCGAGATGCTCGACGCTGTGCGCTACCTCGTCGACAACGGCGTGAAGTGGATGGCCGTCCCGGTCGACTTCCTATTAGTTACGTGGAATCAAGCGCCGCAGGATGCGGCTCGTATCCTGCGGCGTTCCCACGTACTGAGGAGATCTGTTGGGCAGCGCGGTGGTGTTGGAGGAGAAGTGGCCGGTCCTGGGTCGGCATCAGCAGGCGGCTGAGTGGCTGCGGGTATGGACGGATCTAGGACGGGCACCCCGGACGATCGACGCGTACGCACGAGGGCTGGCCGAGTACCTGCTGGTCTGCGAGCGGGACGGGATCAACCCGGTCACGGCGAACAAACTGCAAGTGGCCGCGTTCGTGAAGGAACTGACCACCCGGCCGAGCCGTCGTGGGCCCAATGTCGTCGTGCTGGACTCCGGGGTGGGCCTGGCGAACGCGACGTTGCAGCAGCGCCTGGTGCCGGTGCGGCTGTTCTACGACTACCTCATCGAGGAGGGCCTGCGGGATTCCAACCCGGTCGGCCGCGGCCGGTACACCCCCGGCCGGAAGTTCGGCGGTCACCAGCGGGGACTGGTGCCTCGCCTGAAAAAGCTGCCGTGGATTCCCACCGAACAGCAGTGGCTTGACCTGCTGGAGGTCGTGCGCGACGAGCCCATACGCAACCGCGTCATGCTCGCTTTCGCCTACGATGCGGCCCTGCGGCGCGAGGAACTGTGCTCGCTGCGGACCGATGATCTCGACCCCGCCCACCGGACGCTGCGAGTCCGGGCAGAGACGACGAAGACCCGGCGCGAGCGGATCGTTCCCTACTTGGCCGCCACCGGGGTCCTGCTGTCCGGCTACCTCGCCCACCGGGCCACGATCAGCCGGACCCGCGGGCCGCTGTTCCTGTCGGAGTCGCGCCGCAACTACGGCCAGCCGCTGACCCTTTGGACCTGGTCCAAGGTAATCCGGCGGGTCGCGCTCGCCGCTGACCTGCCCCGCTTCTCCACCCACACCACCCGGCATCTCTGCCTGACGGACCTGGCCCGGATGGGCTGGGAGCTGCACACCATCGCCTCGTTCGCCGGCCATGGCAGCACCGAGTCGACGCTGACCTACATCCATCTGTCCGGCCGGGACCTGGCCGAGAAGCTTAACCGCGGCATGCAGCAGATCCACTCCTGGCGCATCGACATGCTCACCCGGGCCAACTCCACGATGCCGGAGGCCACTTCGTGACCATCCCTGCGCCGAGGGCGACTGCTCGACAGAGCGAGTCCTTGCCCTGGACCTGGCCTATCGACGCCCACTGCTATGACCGGCGAGTCTGGCTCATCGACGCCGAGTCCGCACACCTGCGGACGCTCGGCTTCGACCAGCTTCGCGGCGACCTCATCCGCCTGGACACTTCGGCACTCAAGCCGCTCGCCCGTCTCGTTCGTCCTTTGAACGATGCCCTCGCGGCTCTCCGCTGGCCACCGGAGAGACTTCACCAGCAACGCTTTGCCCGAGATGCGGCCGGGGTGGTCCTCCTGCACTGCCGGGACCTGCACAGACCTTTCTGGTCCTGGTCGGATCAGGACTGGGCGGACCTGATCGGGGCCCGCGGCGGCGACTTCCGCCGCGGCCGGTCTGGGCAGATCGGCGCAAACGCCCGCCCGTTCGTCATCGCGCTCGCCTACCTGCTCGGCGACTTCACCGCATTCAACCGTCTGGGCCCCTTCCAACGCGTGACCTTGGCCCGGCTGGTCTTCGACAGCAACACCGTCGACACCACCATCCAGCAGATCAGCGACGTGCTCGTCGGCTGGGGCTACAGCCGGGATGCCACCCGGCTGACCTCAGTGATCTCTCACCTGCTTCTACTGAACCGCAGCCCGTTCCTGCACGACCTGTCCACCCTGGCCCTGGCCGAGATGAGGGCCGATGCGGGACTGGGCCGCCAGCAGAGCAAGGACTTCCACGGCGTCCACCGCGCGATCGCCGCTCTCGGCTACGTCGACCCGCCCCCGGCGCCCAAACACGGCCCTGGCGGTCCACTGGCGATCGAGGGCACTGCCGACACCTGGGCACACTGGATCGAGCGGTGGTACGCGACGACGACACTCACTCCCAAGACCCGCACCGGTTACCGAAGCGTGCTCGCAAAGGTCGGCCGATGGCTGTCGGCCGAACACCCCGAGATCACCGAACCCGCTCAGTGGACCCGCCAGACCTGCGCGTCCTGGGTCGCCGCGGTCGACCGCATGACCGTCGGGCAGTTCGCGCAGTGGAGCGACGGAATGCGCAAGCGCCTCGGGGAGCCCATCGGCGCCGAGACGAAGTCCGGTTACTTGGGAATGACACGCACGTTCTTCCGCGATCTACAGGAGTGGGAGTGGATTCCACGCCGGTTCGATCCAGCCCACGCCCTGGGCACCCCCAAGGCCATCCGCGCGCTTCTGGGCCCCGACCCCCGGGTGATCGCCGACGACATCTGGGCCAAACTCCTGTGGGCCGGCCTCAATGTCGAACCCGCCGACCTGACCACCACAGACGGCCGATCCCACCCGGTCGAACTGATCCGAGCCATCACGTTGACCTGGCTGTTCGCCGGACAACGCAGTGACGAACTCTCCCGGCTCCGGCTCGGCTGCATCCGCTGGCAGTACGACGGCATGCCCGTCCCCGGCGACTCCGACGAGTCCCTCGCCCGCGAGCCTGTCTGCTTGCTGGATGTTCCCACCCACAAGACGGGCACCTCGTTCACCAAGCCCGTCGATCCGCTACTCGGCCAGGCCGTCGAAGCCTGGCAGGCCGTCCGCCCCGAACAGCCGGCGATGCTGGACCACAAGACCGCAGAGCGTGTGCACTTCCTGTTCGCGCACCGCGCCCGCCGGGTCTCCAAGCACTACATCAACAACACCGTCATCCCGATGCTCTGCCGCAAGGCCGGCGTCCCGACTGCCGACGTCCGCGGCAACATCACCAGCCACCGGGCCCGGTCCACCATCGCCAGCCAGCTCTACAACGCCAAGGAGCCGATGACGCTCTTCGAGCTGCAGGAATGGCTGGGACACCGGACTCCGGACGCCACTCAGCACTACGCGAAGATCACCCCGAACACCCTGGCCAGGGCCTATAACGACGCCGGCTACTTCGCGCGCAACGTCCGCACCATCGAGGTCCTCGTCGACCGCGACGCGGTCGCCTCCGGCGCCGCCGCTGGCGGCGAGCCCTGGCAGTACTTCGACCTCGGTCACGGCTGGTGCACTTACACCTTCTTCGAGCAGTGCCAGCACCGCATGGCCTGCGCACGCTGCGACTTTTACACCCCGAAGGACTCCAGCAAGGGCCAGTTGCTGGAGGCGAAGGAGAACCTGCAGAAGATGCTCGCGAGTATCCCGCTCACCGACGACGAACGCGCCGCGGTCGACGACGGCCAAGCCGCCCTCGACCAACTCCTCGAACGACTCACTGACGTTCCTACCCCTGCCGGGCCGACGCCTCGGCAGATCGGTGTCCCGGCCACCGCCACACTGCTGCCGATCGTTGACATCACCAACCGGCCTACGAAGTCTGCTGAAACATCCGACATCGCAAGCCCGGCAGCAGGAGGATGCCCGACATGACCTACGACTACGACGGCAGCCAGGTCCTCTTCCGGCAGGCCAAAGCCCGTTCCCTCGCGGCGCGTCGCTTCACGAAAGAAGCTGCTGAAGAACGAGAGCGCGGACGCTCTGGAATCGAACGCAAGCAGCGTGAACGCGATGCCGTCATCGTCACCGTTGTTCTGACGCAAGCCGCCGCTGAGGGCTACGCCAACTGGGCACATATCCAAGCCGGAACTTCGGCCAACGGCACCTGGGTCAACCGGTGGGAGACGCTGCCCGCAGCGGCCGAAGCCATCGGCCGCCCTGCGGGATCTCCCCTCAGCGCGGAGCGACGCGACTTCCTCAACCTACTCGGAGCTTGGAGGAACGCCCTTCTGCACGCGGACGCCAGAGCACGAGACCGGCTGCATGACCTGCTGACCAGCACCGGAGCCTTGACTTCGGGGACATCGGAGATTGACCTGCTGACCGCTGACCTCGCGGAGGCGGTGGTCAAGAGGGCCGACGAACTCTTCCGATGGGCCCAGGACCTGACCAGCATCCAAGCCCCGTTCCTCGACCATGCATGGATCGCAGGGGACGAGCTGTTGAGTTGACAGATCAGATTCCACAGAACGTACTGGCGGGCGGTCTACGACTTCTTCCGCCGCTGGCGGACCTACAACTACGTACGGGAACTCTACGAGCGCCTGCGCCGGACGGCGAGGGAGCGCACGGGCCGCAATGCCGAGCCCAGTGCCGGGATCATCGACAGCCAGTCGGTGGACGCCTCCGAGACCGTCGGCGAGGACAGTCGCGGATACGACGGCGGTAAATCACGCGACGGGCGCAAGCGCCACGTCCTGACCGACACCGAGGGCCTGCTCCTGGAGGTCACCGTGACCACCGCGGACGTCCACGACTCCAAGGCCGCCCCTGCGCTGCTGGAGACATTCATGGAGCAGCCGGGCCGGCTGCTGAAACTGCTGTGGGTCGACAGCGCCTACCAGGGTCCGGCGCTGGCGAAGGCGTTCGCCCGCCACGGGGTCCGGGCCGAGGTCGTGCGCCGATCCGACGGGCAGCGCGGATTTGTTGTACTGGCCCGCAGGTGGGTGGTGGAGCGAACGCTGAGCTGGCTCTCCCGCTCACGCCGCGTCAACCGCGACCACGAACGCCGTGCCGATCACCACCAGCAGATGGTGTGGTGGGCCGCCACGATCAGGCTGTCCCGGCGCCTGGCCGGGGACGCTCCGCACTGGCCGGAGAAGCGTCCCGACCGACTGCTGCAGGCGCGGGCGTGAACCGTCCGTCCTTCTCCCGCACCAGCCAGCCCCGCCTCGCCAGCACGTAGGCACGGTGACGGATCTTCTCCACCTCGTTCTTGATCTCCGCCTCCCGGCCCACCGCCCGCGCCAGCTCCGCCCCACTCACCGGCTCCGAAGCGGCCACCACCGCGGCGAACACCTCCCGATACAGGCCGCTGAGCACCTCCTCACCCATGCCCGACCGCCACACCGGCGGCTGCTCGCCGTACCCCGCGCCGGAGCCACTCGATCCCACAGCGGTAACCACCGCACCACCGGACGGCACGGAAACCGGCGAACTCACCGTGCTCTCCTCGGCCAGCACCGACACGAGCTCCTCACGCCCCACCCTGGCCCGCTCAACTCGCTCCCGCGCGGAATCCACCTCCGCCTGAGCCTGCTCCAGGACCTCCGTCCAGGACTCCAGCTCCTGCCTCGCCCGCGCCTCACGCCGTTCCATCAACCCCAGCACCGACGGCATCGCACACTCTCCTCGATCAACAACAAGCCGCCCGCTGCCTGCCCCTACCCCTCCGCGCCCATGCCCCGCACACGAAGAAACCCCTGCTCATCGAACAGGGACTCCCTTTGCCACAACGCACTAAGTGTCAGGGGCTGTTCAGGCGTCGGTCGGCGGAGTCTCTGATGAGTCGACCTCCGATCAATCTTGAATTCCGTAGGTGTTGAAGAGGTACAGCCGGGTGCACGCGGTCGTGGCCCCCACTCGTACGGGTGTGAGCGCGCCCGAGTTATAAAGGCGTCGGGCGAATGTGGAACCGAACCGGGCACCCGCACGTGGTCCGTTATCTTCCGCTGCAGGAACTATCGTCTGCTTGCCGGCTGCCGGCAGCGGGGGTTAGTTCGCTGGTAGCCTGGTGAGCAAATGGCAAGGACCTCCGTCTCGTGTGCCCTGCGGCGGCTACCGCAGGCGAGACGAAGGTCCTCACCGGTGATGTAGCAGGCCCTGGCCGGCGGATCCGCTGTGCGGAACGCTCAGCTGGGGCTTGGTGCTATCGCCAGGGCGCCCAGACCATCACGGCCACAAGCAGTCCCATGGTCTCCAGGACGACGGATGCCCGATCGGCTGTGACGTGTGGTTGCACCTGGCGCCACCGGCCTTTCAGCCAAGCGATCAGCTTCAAGACCGGCTCCTCCCTTCAGACACTGCAGGAAAGCGTCCCGCGCCGCTGGAGTTGCTGAGCACGCCTCCAGCTGGAAGGCATGGGCCAGAACCTCGGCACACTGGACGGTAACAAGAGATCGGCTGTTCGCAAATTCGATCTCGGCTATTCGGACACTGACTTCCCTTTCGCAACGGGGAGTTGTGACAGGACTTACCAATTCCCAAATGCCTTGCCGTGCCGAGTGGTCCATTGGCGCGGCGCGGATTTCTCTGCAAGCTTCAGTCGAAGGTGACCTGACGTTAGGTCAGGCCGCCACGGACGCGGCGCGGTCAGTGGTGGGTTGCTATGGCCCGTAGGCGAGGCGTTCGGCGAACTCGGCGGCCGGTTTCTCGATGTCGTCGGCGCCGAGCCCGCTCGGGAGGTCCCAGACGGGGACGGTGAGACCGTGAGCACGGAAGGACCCCACGAGGCGGGTGCCCTCACCGAGACCGGAGCGGCCGGCGGCGTGCAGCCGGGCGAGAGCGTCCAGAAGCTGCTCCTCCGGGTACGGCATGACCCAGCGCAGGTGGTTCTTGTCCGGCGTCTCGCACCAGTACGCGGCGTCCACGCCCTGGAGTTTCACGGTCGGGATGGCGGCGGCGTTGGCGCGCTCCAGGGAGGCGGTCACCTCGGGCGACGTGTTCTCCGCCTCCGGAACCCAGAATTCGAAGCCCGCGTGCACAACTGGCTTCAACGCGCCTTCCGGGTCGAGCAGTTCCTGCAGTCGCGGACCGTCGGCCGGGGCGCGGCGGGCCTGCACCGGAGTGCCCGGTTCCGCGGCCAGCGCGCGCTGGAGGGTGTCG
>NZ_JAWOAI010000001.1:0-78336 GCF_033194735.1 Streptomyces sp. W16 | reverse complement strand
AGCACCTCATCCAGACCATCCGGCAGGGCATGAGAAAGATCCAGTACCGCCCCCACCTCATCGACGGATGCCTCGCTGGAACCGGACTATCTCTCACCCCAACGACTTCATGAGTTCAAGCTCAGTAGGCGAGTTCTTGGGCCGGTATCTCGTCGTCGGTGAGTCCGAAGCTTCGAAGTCGCTCGGCTCCGACCGAATCACCGGATCGCTCCAGGATGCCAACAAGGTGGTCGTGGGCATATTCGCCGCATCCGTGGTTCAACGCAGTTACGCATAGGGCTTGACTTCGTGCAGGTTCGCCTTCCTGTTCAAGTCTCAGGGCGTAGTTGACGAGAGTGTGGTGGTCGCCGTAGGTGGTGGCTTCCACTGCTAGGGTGCTGGCGCCTTCATGATCTCCAGCTTCATGCCGCAATTTCGTCAGGTCGGAGAGCCCGATGGTGTAGCCGTCGGCAGCGGCTGCTCTTGCGGCGGCCTCAGCAGCCGCGCGGTCACCAGTTTTCTCCAACTTGCACACTCTGTCAGTGATCTCACGGCCCTTTGGCCTCCATCCATCACCACTCAGCCATTCGTCCAACCGCTTTATGGAAAGCTCTACCAGTTCCTCGTTCCCGAGGCTCGTCCAGTAGGAGACCCACTCTTCGAGCGCGTACGTTTCACCATGGTGAGCGGCAAGGATGATGTTCGACTCAGGACTGCTGAGTCTGGATCTCCAATCCAGACTCCCCAGAAGACAAACTGACTGTTCGTCACCTTGCTTGGCTGCGCTGCGATACAGCTCTCTAGCACGCTGCAAGTCGTCTCGGTTCTCGTGGAGACGCCCAAGCCGGCGAAGCGCAACGGGATGATCGTGTTCGGCCGCCGCGCGGAAGAGCTCCTCGGCCGCCACTATGTCGCCGGCCTGTTCTTTGATAGTGGCTTCGGCCACGAGGGCATCGATACTGCCGAGGCGGGCCGCCGCACGGTACAGCTTCACGGCGTGCTGAAGGCGGCAGCGCATGCGGGCCTGGTCGCCGATGATCGTCAGGACGGCCGGATCGGTGAGGGTGGCCGCCACTGCCTCCCAGAACGCCGGCGGAGGGACGATCCCAGCTCGTTCAATCCGGCCAGTCTGTTCGAGATAGTCCGATAGACGATAGTGAATCCCCTTCCAGCCTGGGGTGCTGCCGGGCTGCGGCCGCACAGGCCCCAGGGGGCCGGGGAGGCCGTGGCAGGGCGCGGAGGTGAAGGACAGGGCCTGGTCGAACCAGTCGGCGCTGGTCTGGTTCCAGGTGAGGTCGTCCAGATATCCGGCGGTGGTGTGGACGAGCAGATCATGGGGAAGGTCGTGGGGATGGCCGAGCCTGCGCGCGTCCATGGCGGCCTGGATGAGTGCGGCGGCCACGGGCGGGGCGTGGCGAAATAGCCTGATCAGCTCCGGAACGCCAGCAAGGTATTGGGTGACCTGTCCTGCGGAGTGGCTGGCCGCCTGCTGAAGCCGAGAGTCCCCCACTGCTTTGGTGCGGAGCAGGTCGAGGTCGATGTTGGTAAAAGCTGCAGGCACTCGGATCTCGTTGCCTGCCAGCAGATACCGTGCATGGGCGTGTGGATCGGGACTTGGCGGAGGGGAGGGGAGGGCGGTCAGCTCGGCCCAATAGCGGGGCCAGATGGTCCCCAGAATGAGGAAAGGGCCCCTGTCCTGATCGGCCAGTAGAGTGCGAAGGGCCGCTGCGACCCATTCACCGACGGCAGTGCCGGGGGTGAGCAGGAATCGTTCAGACTCGTTCAGCCACAGCACGGTACGCGGTGCTAGGACCGGGAGTTCGCTGAGCATAGTCTCCGGATTCGGATCGACGGGGTGCCAGACCCGCCAGCCACTCGCCTCTCTCAAGGGGGCGAGTGCCTCCCAGCAAGCGCGGGTCTTACCCGTGGAGGATCCGCCGACCAGCAGCGCAATGCCGCTCCTCCCCTCGATCGCTGCGGCCGCCACGACGTCCGCGAGATGCTGATCATGGGCGCGCGGTACATACGTCGGCAGCACATCCGCCTTGTGACCGGGCGGCGAGTCGATGGCACGCCGCACCTCCAAGGCAAACGGGTCCAGACCGGAGGACAGCAGCCGTCCCGGCCCGGCCCTCGGTTCGGGCTGGGTCGTGGAGGAGGAGGAATTCGAAGCCGCCGCGCCTGGATTCTCCGGATCTGGCTGCTCAACTTCCAGCAGATGGGTGCGAAGAGCGACGTAGGCGGAATGCTCGCGCGTCTTGGCCTGGATGATGCTGAAGTGATCTCCGGGCAGCATGAAGACCTTGGGAAAGTTCCCCTGAGCAGAGGCACGAACGACGACTTTGTCCTCCTCTCCCCCGAAGACCCAGAACGGGATGGGGCACGAGGACGTTCCCACCCCCTTCGCATAGACGATCTGGTCAAGGACCGTTCGCTGAGCGTCCCTCACTTCAGCGTTCAGTGGTCCCAGTGCGCGCACTTGCGGATTCTTCGACCACCACGCGCTGCGAAGCGGCATCGCGAAGTCGGAGCCGCTGTTGGGGCAAGCGAACAGGACGACGCCTCGGATCTTGGCGAGTTGCTGCCCTTGCCCGCTCTGGATCATCCGCGCGAGGTAGCGCTGAACGATCAGTCCGCCTTGGCTGTGGGCAACCAGGAACAGGCGGTCGTGCCCGGCCGCGTCGTACTGCAAGAACGTCTTCAGCCGGTCTGCGAGGTCGTTGTAGTCGGGAGTACGACGGTCGGGTCTGATACGGAACTTGGGTGTTGCGTACCCAAACCGTCTCACCGCGACCTGAGCCAGCTCCTCATCGGATTCGAGAAGCCCGGCGAGCGGGTCCCATGTCTCCTCGGACGAAAAGAGCCCATGGATGAACACCACTCCGAGGTTGGTGGCGCCTACGCCCACTGTGCCTCCATGACTTCCTCACAACGTCTCGTGCGTTGCTGATTGTTGCGCACCGGTGAGGCCGCTCGGCGCGGTGGAAGACGCAGTCGTTCAATCGTTAGCTCGCCCCGGCGATCAGGTGCCGTCGGGCAGCAAGTAGCGGGCCAGACCGGCGGGGAGAGCCGGCCTGGCCCGCTTGGCGGGAGTTCGAGCTGGTGCTGTCTACCCGTTGCTGCGCCAGGAGCGCAGTCGGTCGGCGATGTCATAGACACTGAGCCGCAGTGCGCGGATATCTGTGATCAGATCACGCCACGGCTCGAAGGAGTCGTCGACACCCTCCCCGCAGGCGCGGATGTACGCCACCGCCACGCCGTACCCGAAGTACGCGTTGCGGGCGGGCAGCGGGCGCAGCAAGACCAGCTGCTCGAGCAGGGCGGCAGCCCGCCAATAAACGTCGGGATCACCCGTATCCAGCTGCGGTGTGTTCACCCTGTGCCGAGCTACGGCGGCTACCAGGCCCGAATAGTCCCGAACCCCGAGTTCCTTGCCGAGCAGTTCCTCCTGTCGGTCAAGGAGCCAGCGGATGTCGATGTGCAGTTCCAAGGGTCAGGCCGCCCGCCCCGCGGTGCTTCGCCGAGCCGGGGCGTCGTCGGGGAAGGCCTCGTCGAACGCCTCGGCCAGGCCGGGTCGGGCGATGATGTCGCGAAACACGGCCGTCGCCTTACTGAGGGCGATCTGGTTCTCTTCGTCTTTGGCCAAGTCGGCCAGGTAGGCGCGCACGCTCTGTCCGCGAGCTGCGGCGACCGCAGCAAAGCGGTCCCTGGTTTCCGAGTCGACCTTCATGGTGGTGTCAGCCATACCCCGAGTATGCACCCGCGGGTACCTTTTCGAATACCTATCAGGGGACTACGGCCCTCGTCGGTCAGTGCCCTTCTTCGAGCCTCTCGGGCGTCAGGTCGCCCCGCACGCGTCGAACACCCGGACGGTGCCGATACCGGCCAAACTCCAACCGCTCGTGATCAACCTCGATCTCCACCACGACCTCCGGCTTGACCGGCCAGAAGCGCACCGGAGCCGCCCCGGGCAGCCCTCCCACCGTGCCCGGCAGCTCACGCAGTTCTTCGCCGGCCGCATGCAGGAGCGGTGCCACGGCCAGGCGCACCGGCTGCGTGAGCGGCAGACTCACACCAACCGCCCGCATCCGGCCTCCCGCTGGCCGGCCCAACACGAGAGCCTGCGCCGCCGGCGTCGTTCCGGTCACCCCGATGACTACAGCCTCGGTGGTGTGGCGCTCACGCCACTTCACCCAGCCGGAGGCAAGGCCGGCGGCGTACAGCCCGTCGGTCCGCTTGCCTACGAGACCCTCCACGCCCGCGAGCGCCCCGACCCATTGGAGGGCTTGCCCCTGGTCCTGGGTGGTCGGCACAGCGCGCAAGGTTGCCGGGCCGTCTTCCAACAGATGCAGTAGTTCGATACGGCGCTCGGCATACGGGCGGGGCCGCCAGTCGGTGTCGCCGACAACAAGAACGTCGAAGACGGCGACGTGGACGGTGAAATCGGCGCCACGTCGGGGCCCGCGGCGGCCGGCCCGGCTCTGCAACCGGTCGAAGGCCACGCCGGAGCCGTCGTCGAGGACGGCGACGAGCTCACTGTCGAGGACCGCGTCCGGTGACACCGCCGCCGGCGTCGACCGGCACGACCGGGATCAACAGTGAGCGTTTGCCGGCGACCGGCGGCGGCCAGAAGGGACGCCAGTTCGTCCTCGGGCAGGAACGCATCATCGGCCCGCAGGGCGGCTGCGTCGGCCTGGAACAGACCGTCACCGTGGCGTTGCCTCCATGCCCGCCGTGCACCACCAGGGAGCTGGTATGAGCGTTGAGGTGCGAGTCGATCCAGGCCGGATCGCGCGGCGGCCGCGTCGAGCGGAAGCTGCGAGAGCGCACGGCGAGGGTGGCGCGGATCGCCGAGGCAGAGGCGCCCGGGTCGATGGGCCGGTACATCAGCTGGGACATCGTGGAGGGGCCAAGCGGCCTGGAAGGCGTCATCATCTGCGACCATCCCGCGGTCCGCTACGCCCTGGACGGCACCCGGCCGCACCTGATCCGACCGCGACGGCGCAATGGCGTGCTCCGGTTCATGGTCGACGGGCAGGTGGTGTACTCCGCGTACGCCAGACATCCCGGCAGCCGGCCGAACAACTTCCTGGCGAGGGCCCTGCGCCTGGGGCGCTGAGAAAGAGGGACGATGGCCGATGTGCACCCGCGCCCCTCTTCACAGCGCCGTTGACGCCACTCAGCAGTTCTTCACCCAGTGGACCCAGTACCAGGGCGCGTCGTCGTCCCAGCTGAGGGCACCTCCGTCGTGCCAGCGCGAGACGCCACTGTCGTCCAGGAAGTTGGCAACGGTACCCGTGGTTTGGTTGTTGATCCACGACCCGTCAGCCGTCCACGGGATCCTGTAGCGGGCGCAGCTGTACATGGGGATCGACGAGCCCGTGAAGTTGATGCCGCTGTAGGCGCAGAAGTATCCGTAGTCGACAGGCGAGGCGCAGGGGTCAGCCAGCGCCCCCTTGGTCATGTCGCGGGGGTGAGCTTCGCCAGGGACAGCCACGAACATCAGGTTCTTGCCGCCCAGGTCGATCACGTTGGCGGCCACCTGCTTCCCGCCTGTCTGGGTGAGATACCGGTCCACTTCGTTCTGGAGTGCCGAAGTCTGAGAGGCGGTGAGTCCCGCCTGCTTGGCCTGGGAGGCGTAGGGACTGGTGGCGCCTTCAGCACCGGCTGATGCGACGCCGGCGCTGAAGGTCAGCGCCAGAGTGGCCACGGCAACCGCGAACATCGCCCTGACCTTCGTCAATCTGCTTCGCACGAGTACCCCTTATCTGGTGCGTACCAAGGATCGCTGCTCGGCTGGGATTGCTGGACGCCTCAACTTAGGTGTCGCCGAATGGCGGGCGCCAAGGATTCGAACACCGTCGAAACGTGTTTGATGGTGCAGCGACAACGAGGGGCGCGGTGTACGACGTCTCCCACCACGAGGCCTACCGGAGATGTCCTCGGCCTCGTGCTCCTCAACGAGCCGGTGGAAGATCCGCGTGACCGTGTGCCGCTGCTTCCGCGGCGCATCCAGGTCCGCCCGCAGCATCTGGTCGATCACGAACTTGTACGGATCGAAAGCAGTAGCGCGAGGCGGGCCCTCTCTGTCAGCCTTGGGTGAGACGCCCCGCTTTGTCGGGTTAGCCTGGGAGGGCACGACAGGAGCCCCCTCCCTCATGACCAGCAAGAATACCTCCGGTATAGACCCTGCGCCGAGGCCGAAGCGCCGCACCTTCAGCCCCGAGTACAAGCTGCGGATCGTGGACGAGTACGACGCCGCACCCAGGAACGAGAAGGGTGCGGTGCTGCGCCGTGAGCGGCTGTACCACTCGCATGTGAAGGAGTGGCGGGCCGCGCGGGATGCCGGCGCGCTGGAGAAACTGGTCGACCGGCGCACGAGCCCGGCCCGCCCGAAGAAGTCCGGCCTGGCAACGGAGAACGAGAAACTGCGCCGCCAGGTCGAGCGGCTCCAGAAGCAATTGGCCCGCAACAAGGTCGCCTTGGAGGTCCTGGGAAAAGTACCCATGACGGCGCTGCGCGCCGCCACCGTGTCGGGATGAGAACCCGGGGCGCGTAACGGCTTCTGGTCGGTGGGTGGTTGGCTTCCCTGCGCCGCTTGAGTGCTCCGCTCGCTTGGACCCAGAACCACCGCTACGCCAGCCTGGCGCAGCTCGTCTCGGGCATCTCCTTGACCAGCGAGCTGCGCTCACCGAGCAGCTCCTGACGCCTGGCCGGCACCCGCCTCCTCTGGGCGGCTTCGCAGCGGACTACTGGTAGACCGTGGTGATCGGTGTGGAGACGCTCGCGCCACTGCCGGGGGTGGAGTAGGAGATGGTCCACAGCGCTGCCGTCTTATCCGGGCGCACACCCGCAAGCAGCCCTAACTCCCCCGCCTGTCGGCGCGCCGCATGCCAGCAGAGGGGATGTCCCTGGTCGGCGCCGTCGGCCGGTGGCTCCGGCTGTTGCGCAGGCGCGGCCGCAGGTCACCCACGGCCCGAGCGTCTTCCGCCTCTGTCGGCTACTCCCCTCTTCCTGGGATAGCCAGCGAGAACAGCACGGGTCTTGGAAGCGCCGAGCGAGGCAGCCACGCATCGACGATCAAACTCGCCCTCCCGTTCTTTCCTGAGGCAAGGCCGACGGCATGGTGGCCGCGGATGGTGACCAGCAGCGTGTGTTCGTGGGTGCGCAGATCAGTGCTGTACACCTCGACGGCTGTTCCGCCAGAGGCCCGGCCAGCGGAGAGCACCGTGTGGGCGTCCCAGGGCAGAAGGGCAGAGGGTTCGCTGAGCGGCGCGGCCCGCTGCCAGTCCTGCTCGGGAAAGACCATCACCTGCTGGATGTCGAGGACCCCGCCGCGGCTCCGCCGGCGAGGTAGAGCCGGTCGTCGGACAGCAGTGCCACATTGTCGATCTTGCCCACGAAATCGATGATGTGCTCTCGCTGTTCGACGACCCGGTGGGCGAGGCGCGTGAGCGTGTGACGGCCTCCATAGCCGGGCGGTCCGGTGGTCGCGAACACCCAAAGTTCCCCGGAGGGATTGGCCAGGAGGCGTGCCGCGTTGGGAAACGGCCCTGCCACGGGTCTGATCCTGCTGCCCCTGGAGGTGACGACGGCCGCCTGGCACAGCACCGTCGTGCCCATCGCGGTCCGGAGCGCCGAGTCCCGGCTGCGTGGAAGATCGAGCACGCAACGCGTCTCGCCCGTCGCCGGGTCCAGCCGAAGGACTCCGTCGCCAGTGGTAAGCAGCAGCATGTCGCCATGAGCGGTCACGCCAGTGAGGGCAATGCCGGGCGGGGCGGCCGACACCGCAGAAGCGCTGACACCCGCCGCCTGGTAGACGACATCTGGCGCCGACTCTGGCGGGGACCAGTTGTCGGTATCGGTCGACGGCGTGGACAGGAGTTCGTCGAGTGGCGGGTAGGAGCCGCCGCGGCGGTTCGCCCAGGACAGAATCCGGCTCACAAGCTCCGGGGCCGTGAGCAGTCCTGTCACAAGGGCCTCGACATGACTCCGGTCAAGCAGGACGACGCCCGTGAAGAACTTGGCCTTCCCCAGCGCGTGCTCGGTGTAGCCGTTCATCGCGACAAAGAAGCCGATCGTGCCCGGCAGTCGCACCTTCAGGCGACCGCGGAGTTTCTCCACAGCGTCGTCGTTGACCTTCTCTCCGAGCCACTTGGCTTCGAGGACGAAGTGCCGCTGTTCACAGGAGAAAGCGACGTCGATCTCGTCGCGTCCGTCCAGACCCCGTTGATCCGCGTGCGCTTCGAGGCCACCTTCCTGAAGCAGCGATGCCAGGAAGCCGTTGAATGCTTTGCCCCGCTTGACCGGCTCATCATCCATCGCGTCGAGATCCCGGTAGCGCGAGAAAAGCGTCTGCTCCTTATCCCGCAGGTTCGATGCCGACACGTGCTGCCGAATGTCGTTGAACCGAAAACCCATCACCGAACGTCCTCGCCACTCGTCGCGTCTGAGGGCTGGCCTCCGACCAGACCGCTCGATGCTGCCATGCCCCGCATTCTGCTCGTCGCCGACGGGTGTTGGACGGCAGATGCCTCAAGCCGATCCATCCAAGGTGACGTTGGCCCTACCTCGGGACGGTCTGCCGTGGCTCCGCTCGGACGTTCGAAGGCGGCTTGCGGTGGCCTGACGTGTGCGCCTCTCGCCCGGTAAAGGCAGGGCCACACGAGACAGACCTGTTTCCAGGAAGGCGCACCACGACGGCCCATCGGTCCCGCTGGTCGGGTGTGAGGGCGTCAACATGCTCAGTCCACCGAGCCCGACGTCCAACCAGCCGTCGAAGCCCCGCCGACCGGGCCGGCAAAGGGGTTTGTGGAGGCCTGGCGTGACGCCAGGCCTCCCGCCCCCGTCCCGGCGGGGCCCCCGCGTGTGCGGCCCGATGCAGGCGGGGAGGATGGCGCCATGAGTGAGAAGCGTCCCTGGAAGCGGACCGAGTTCACCGAGGCGCCGACCTAAGGCTTCGACTTCGCGGACGCCGCCGATGATGAGGTGCGGTCCTACTGCCTGCGGCGCTCACGCGCCTTCCTCGCTCGGGCAGAGGCGACCAATTCGGTGATCAGCAGCGACCGACAGCTCAGGATCGCCTCCGAGTACGCGGTGATCGCACAGGCCTTCCGGGTAAATCCGGAAGAGTAGCTGCGAGGTGCCTCCCTGCTTGGGTTCGAACAGCTGCTCCGGCTTCGGTCGAGGGTCTGACGGACGTAGTAGAGGTTGTCGGGGTCTTCCAGCCACACGACATGTCTTCGTTGGGCACTCGCGGCTGCCCCTCGGCAGACGATGATCAGCGGTGGCGCGGGGTGTTCAGGGCTGCTGGTCGTACGCCGGTTTCCTGGCTGATGCAGCAGGCAGTGGCCTGCCCCGCTGGTGGTGCTACCTGAGTTCAACGGAGTACGAGCTGCCGTCGAAGGTCCATCCGTCAGTGCCTTCACCGATGTCCGCCACGATGACGTCGTCGATGAGGTGGTCCTCGAAGCCGGTGTCGGTGAGCTCGCCGGCCATCCAGAGTTCCTCGATTGCGTCCCAGTCGCCCCGGCTCCCGTCGATCCGCAGGGGCGCGGCGGCGCGTGTTCCGCGTTCGCGGCGGTCGGTTCCGGTGGTGACGTAGCCGCTGATCTCCCACTGGCCGTCCTTGACGTGGTCGGGGATCGGGTCGGCGGGGAGGATCGCGACGTTCTCGTAGGCGGTGTGGATGAGGTCGCGGTAGCCGCGGCGGACGTTGCACTCGGGATCGGACAGCCAGTTGAGGAGCGTTTTGGCGGTGACGTCGAGGCCGGCTTCGTCCAGGGCGTGGTAGCCGCGGTGGGTTGCGGTGAGCTGGGAGAGCTGGGCGTGCCAGTGCTTGGCGGTGTAGGACGACAGTCGGTGGCGGGGTGTGACCTGGGCGCGCAGGAGGTCGCCCAGGGCGGCGCCGAGGGATCCTCCGTGGCCGGTGGGCCCGGCCATCAGTCGTCACCCTCGGGGATCAGCTCGCCCGCCTGGATGAACTTGGCCTTGACCTCGCCGAAGCCGGCTCCGATCCGGTAGGTGGTGGGCGGTGTGTCCTCGGGTGTCCAGAAGACGGCCGCATCCACGTTGCGTAGCGCGATGAGGGTGTGCCCGGCCTGGACCGCCTTGAAGGCCGCCATCCAGTGACGGACGGATGCCTCCGCGACCATGCTCATGCGCCAGTCCGGCCTCCAGAACGGGGACCGTTGTTCCTGCCGCTTGGGCCACAGCAGACGCAGCGCGATCGACAGCCGTGTCTTGTACGCCCTGTACGGCTCACCGCCAGCCTCGACGAGCTCGGTACGCGCCTTCCGGGTGGCCTCGTAGAACGGCTTGAACAGCGACTCGTTGGCCTTCCCCGTCCACGAGTTGTGGATGGCCGGCATGGCGGCGAGGTGCTCTTCGCGGACGAGCCTCGCAAGCTGCTTGATGTGCGGGGTGGTGACCCACACGCGGCCCTGTTCGTCGGGCCGGTCGATGATCCGCCCCAGGGGATGTGGCATGTCGGTACGCGGCCACTGAGGGATGTCGATGAGGTAGATGCCGGCGCTGGCCTTGTCGAACGCCTCAAGGGGCCCGGTGTGCAGCAGCTTGTTCGGGGCCAGAGGAACAGCGGAACAGGCGGACGGATATGAGCCGTTGCGGTCGATCAGGCACATCACCCCTCCGCCGAAGGAGTCGGGCACGTCGAGATGGTCTCGTCGGACCCGCTTCCCGTTCTCCCGGTTGAAGGGCACGCGCGTGCTGGTGACGTCGGGGTGGACCCAGCGGGGCTCGCCGTCCATATGCTCGCTGATCAGCGGCCACGGACCACTCTCCCGTGCCTCGGCGCGGATGACCGGGATCGGGTGCATCTTCGAGCGGCCGACCGCGTCCTTGAGCATCTTCAACGCGGGGAAGACCGCGGTCTCGGGCTCGTCCTCCTCATCCCCCGGCTGAAGTTCCACTTCCCTTTCTGTGTCGTCTTCGGCGTCCGGGACGTGCCCGCTGCTGCCCGCGGTGGGCTGAACGGCGACATCGGACTGCGCGCTGGCGTCGGCGGGCGCGGTGGTGTTGTAGGCGTTCAGTGCGGCGGCGAGGCGACGTCCCTCGGCGGTGTCCGGCAGTTGGGGCGGCGCCGCAGCGATCTCGGCGAATGACGGCCCGAGTTCGTCAAGGGCCTCACGGTTGCCGTTCGTGAGTGCGGTGCGCAGCGCGGCCAGGACATGGGTGACGGCCGCCGGCACCCCCTGCCGGGCACCGGACGTGTACGGAAGCGCCGCCTCGGCCAACTCTCGTTCCACGGCACTGCCCAGAGGCCGCGCGGGTTCTTCACCGGTCCTACGGGCGGCGGGGGCGCTGGCGTCGAGGAAGCGGGCGTGCAGCAGGTCGGGGCTCAGATACGCCGAGCCGATCGTGCCGAAGTCGCGCTCGGCGACCGTCACCTGGACCTTGGCAGGGTCCTGGGTCGGCGTGAGCGTCAACGTGACGTCGGCGTCCAGGAGACCCAGGAGGGTGGGGTCGTCGCTGTCGACGATGGCAAGGACCGGCACCTGCAGGCTGCGCGCGAGGGAGGCCAGGACCTGGGAAGCATCCGGGAGACGGTCACCCGACAGCGGCAGGCGAACGCTGCGGGCGGCTTGGAGGCGGTCCACGACCACGAGGGCCAGGCCCTCCATGTGCGGGGCGGTGTCCGCGATGTCCGCGGCGGTCAGGTCACTGCCGTCGTCGATCATCAGCAGGTCGCCCGCCTGGACCAACTGGTGGGCGACCTCCTGCTCGTGCTCGGTGAGACGCCCTTGCTTCAGGCGCGGGTAGTCACCCCCGCTCTCCGCGGAGACGATCCGGCGGAAGATGTCGTCGCGGTTGGGTCCCGACGCCGCGTACAGGACCGTGCGACGGTCCACGAGGGCGGTCCGCCGTGCGGCCGCGAGTCCCAGGAGGCTTCCGCCGACGTTCGGGGCAGCCGCCACGAGGGTAAACCGGCCCGGCTGCAGACCGCCCGTTGCGGCGTCCAGACCGGATAGTCCGAACGTGGGGCCTCCGGTGGGGCCGGAGGTGAGGACGGACACGGCGTCGCCGAGCGTGGCGAGCCTGCGCGGCGTAGTGCCGTGGTCCTGGTCTGCTTGGTTGTTCACCGCACCTCCTGCGGTCGCCGCGCCGGGGTGCGCGGCCGTGTCGGTCGAGAGGGCACTTGAGGCCGGTTCGGCGGGGAGTAGTACCGCGACCGGTGTGCTGTTGCGCCGGAGCACCTGCGGCTGGCCCTGAGCCGCCAGCGTGATGAGATCACCGAAGTCCCTCTGTGCCGCGCTCAGTACGTGGGACGGGAACGCGCCAGGCTGCCGGGCTGCCGGAAACCGGGCTAGCGGTACCAGCAGGGCGTGATCATCCCGCTTGTGGATCAGCGTCGAGACCCCGTCCCTCTCGGCATGCTTCACCAGGGTGAAGAGCTCCGTGCGGGCCTCGGTCGCGGTCATCGCGGTCTCGGCCGATAGCTTCTGACTCACTCACCCTCCCAGGATGCTGAACTAACTGCCATGTTATCAAAATCCACTAAGCAATTTTGAAATAGCCACACGGCTAGGCTTGGTATTCACTCACTTTTGAGATCTGCTAGCGGAAGTTGACCGGGCGAAGCGTCGCGCAGAAGGCCGTGGAGCGCCTGATCGTCGAGGGCCTCCTCGAAGGCCGCACCGGCTCAGGGACCTATGCGGCCCAGCCGCGCCAGCGGCGCCGGATGATCCGATCCCGCCACCGCGAGCGCCGCGGCGGCTCGCCCTTCCGCGCCGACATGTTCGAGATCGGCCGTACCGGAACCTGGGAGTCGTCCTCCGAGGCCCGCACCCCCGCCCCGGAAGACATCGCCCGCAGGCTGGGCATCGCGCCCGGCGACCCAACGGTGCGCACCCGCTACGAGTTCCTCGCCGACGGCCAGCCCGCGCAGCTCTCCGTCAGCTGGGAGCCCATGGCCATCACCGGCGGGACGCCGATCCTGCTCCCGGAGATGGGGCCGCTCGCGGGCAAGGGCGTGGTCGAGCGGATGCGCTCGATCGGCGTCGACATCGCGACCTGGGTGGAAGTGCCCCGGCCAGCCCGCGCCACCCCGGAACAGGCCGCGCTGCTGGGGATCCGGCCCCGGGGATCAATCGAACCGTGGTTGGCGCTGAGATTGATCATGGCCGTTTAGCACAGCTCCGGGATGCGCCGTCGGCTTTCTCTGGAAGCCCGGTGGGCCCGGATGACGGGTGGCTACCGTCCGCCGGGTGCCGGTGGAATTTCTGACTGATGAGCAAGCGGCGGCGTACGGACGGTTTGTGGAGGAGCCGACGCGGCCGGAGTTGGAGCGGTTCTTCTTCCTGGACGACGTGGACCGGGACCTGATCGCGCTGCGCCGTACGACGGCGCACCAGCTGGGTTTCGCGGTGCAGATGTGCACCGTGCGGTACGTCGGCCGGTTCCTGGTGGACGACCCGCTGGACGTGCCGTGGCCGGTCATCGAGCACTTGGCCGCGCAGTTGCAGATCGAGGACGCGTCGGCGGTAAAGCGGTACACGGAGCGGGCGAAGACGGCGTACGAGCAAGCGTGGGAGATCCGGGACGCCTACGGCTACCACCCGTTCGAGGGCGCGGAGTGGGGCCGCAAGTTCCGCGCGTTCCTGCAACGGACGGGCGTGGACGGGCGCCGAGGGGCCGGTGGCTCTGTTCAACCAGGCGGTGGGCTGGCTGCGGCGCCACCGGGTGCTGCTGCCGGGCGTGAGTGTGCTGGCCAAGCAGGTCGCTTCCGTGCGGCAGGTCGCGGAGAAACGGCTGTACGCGACGGTGGCGGGCGCTGCGCGACGGGCGGACGCGTCGCTGTCGGCCGATCTGGTGGCGCTGCTCGGGGTGCCGGAGGGGCGGCGCATCTCGGAGTTGGAGCGGCTGCGCCGGCCGCCGACGCGGACGACGGGCGCGAGTCTGGCGAAGGCGTTGGAGCGGGTGGATGAGATTTCGGCGTTCCGGCTGGGCCGCGTGAAGCTGGACAAGGTGCCGCCGAACCGGCTGGCGACGCTGGCGCGGGTCGGCCTGGGGTCGAAGGCGCCGATCCTGGAGCGCACGCCGGAGCCGAAGCGCACGGCGCTGCTGACGTCGGTGGTGCGGCACCTGGAGGCGTCCGCGATCGACGACGCGCTGGATCTGTTCTCGGTGCTGATGCAGGTGAAGCTGATCAGCGCCGCGCGGCGGGCGACGGACCGGGACTGGCTCGCGGCCCGGCCTCGCATGGCGAGGTCGGCGCGGATGCTCGACGGGGTGTTCCGGCTGTGGAGCGAGCAGTTGGACCTGCTCACCGAGAGCGGCGCCGACCTGGACGCGGGCGCGATGTGGCGGGCGCTGGAGACGGAGATCGGGCCGCGCGAGGAGGTGATGGCCGCCTCGGCGCTGCTGGGAGAGCTGATCGGGCCCGCGGACGAGGAGGCCGAGGCGGAGATGCGACGCCTGCTGGCCACCCGCTACAACACCGTTCGCCCCTTCCTGTCGCTGCTCGGGGAGTCGCCCGCGCTGGGGGCGGCCTCCGGCGGCAAGCGGATCTTGGAGGCGGTGAAGCGGATTCCGGCACTGGCGAGGCGGAAGGTGAAGGCCAAGCCGCTGCTGCCGCGTGAGATCGACGCCAAGCTGGTGCCGGCGGCGTGGAAGAAGGCGGTGTACTCCAACCCGGACCTGCCCGAGGGCGCGGTGGACCGTGACGCGTACGCGGTGTGCGTGCTGGAGCAGTTGTTCCGCGCGCTGAACCGGCGCGACGTGTTCGCCTCGCCGTCGAACCGGTGGGCGGATCCGCGGGCGCGGCTGCTGGACGGCAAGCAGTGGGAAGCCGTCTGCGAGGACGTACTGCACGGCCTGAGTCTGGACGAGCCGGTGGCCGAGCACCTGGCCGGGCGGGTGCGGGCCCTGGACGCGGCCTGGCATCTGATGGCCGAACGGCTGGAGGAGGCCGGGCAGGACGCGAAGCTCAGCTTCGAGGTCCAGCCCAACGGCCGGTTGAAGCTGAACGTCGACCGGCTCGGCGCGCTCGGCGAGAGCGAGTCCCTGAAGTGGCTGCGCAAGACCACCGCGAAGATGCTCCCGAAGATCGACCTGCCGGACCTGCTGTTCGAGGTCGACTCCTGGACCGGATTCCTGGACGCATTCGTGCACCTCGGGGACGGCCGTACCCGGATGGAGAACCTGAAGACATCCCTGGTCGCGCTGCTGGTGAGCGAGGCGTGCAACATCGGCTACACCCCCGTCATCGACGCCGACGACGAGGCACTCACCCGGGCCCGGCTGGTCCATGTCGATCAGTACTACCTGCGTGCCGACACCATCTTCTCTGAACTAAGCGGGACGGTCTCCTTCGGGCAGCACGAAGTCCAGCGCGGGGGAAGCGGGCGCGGGCCAGAAGTCGTCAGGGCACCAGGCCGACCGAAACGGCTGCTCCCATCCAGTCGCCATGTCGGGGGTGACCAGGCCGAGGATCTTGCCCGGGTGTCGGAGTCGGTAGTAATGCTTGAAGACCCTTCCGACTGTGTTGAGTGCTTGGTCCAGGTCCGTCCAGGCCAGGGTGATCTTCTCGTCGGTGATCTCCCGATGGGCGACGATCTTGTTGGTGTAGTAGCGGGTGGCCCGTGCTGCTGCGTGGAGAGCCTCGATGTGGATCTCGATTGGATCTTGGTCCAGGCAACCCGTGTCCGGGGTGAGGGCGAACATGTCGAAGCCGCGTATCTGAATCGTTTTGTATTCGGCTGCGATCTCCGGGTCAGCGAGGATGCTTGCCTCGTAGCGGGCCCGGTTGGCCATGTGCGGAACCTCCGTGAGCCGACGGAGACAGCGGGCGAGACTCGACGTCCTGCTGTCGGTGTCGCACTCGCGGCGGATCCCCGTGCACTGGGTGGTCACGTAGTTCCTTATGAACCAGTTCGTGACGATGGTGTTGAGCTGCAGGTTCGGACCACCCGCCACCCACATGTCCTGGATCGAGTTCCAGACGTGGCGGTTGTGAAAGAGCGTCTTGATGTCTCGTTCCGCAGCGTCAAAGTTGGCGCACCACTTCTGCCACCGGATGTCATCTTTCCTCATGTGCAGAGGCTAGGTGGAGAGTCCGCTGATACGCCCGGCAACCTTTGGGAAGGATGGCAACCCGAGATCGACTGCAGTGGATCTTCGGTCCTGCTCGGCGTCGAGCTGGGCGAGCTTGTCCTCGGCGGCGGCGAGGCTGACGCTGAGCCCGTCGACTTCGCCGAGCCAGCCTCCGCGTTCGGCTTCGGCGATGCGCGCGATGAGGTTGACCCGGATCTCGTCGAGGGTGGCCAGGCGCGTCTTCCAAGCCTCGGCGACCTCGGGCGCCAGGGCGAGGGAGTCGATCCCGGGGTGGTGTCGCTCCAGGTCGGCCCAGAAGTTGGATGCGAGGACCCGGGACAGCCCCTGGAGCGAGTTGTAGTCCATCGAGGGTTGGCGCTCGGTCAGGTAGTCGACGATGATGTCGCGAACCGGGCGGCAGCGCAGCTGGTAGCGGTCGACCAGGTCGCCGATGCTGACCTGTCCGGTGAAGGTCTCCAGTCGGCTGAGCGAGGCCGGGACGTCGGGCGGGAACTGTCCGGCCGCTCGCAGCCAGGCGTAGGCCAGCATCGTGGCGTGGTTCCAGTGCTTGCTGGCGGCTGACCGGATCTCCATAAGATCGCCGGCGGTGCAGTCCTGAACGGTGCCGCCCTTGGTGGCCAGCACCGCGCAGATGACCACCCGGGCGGTGCCGCCCGAACGGGAAGTCCACTGGTCGGGCGGGACGGCGGCTTCGAGCCGGGCGAAGCCGTCCCGGTCGCGGCCGGCGGACATCGAGAGCATGAAGTGCCGGGAGCGGCGGACCGTGAGCCAGGCCGGGTGCATGCGGATCACGTCCGCGCAGATCAGTGCGAGCATCCCGGCCTTCAGCTCGGGCTCGCGGACGGGCCGCAGGCCGCGGGCGTCAGCCCACAGGATCACCTCTTCGCACCAGGTCTGCGGCTCCGCGAGGCCAGGGCTGGCTTTCCAGCGGGACTGCCAGCTGTTGCCCGGGAAACCCTGGAGCCACTCCAGCAGGCGGCGGGCCCCGCGGAGCCGTGCGGCGAGGGCGCTCTGGGACGCGGGCCGCAGCGGCGGCCGGGCCAGCCGGTCCAGGTCCTCATCCGGCTCGGCGGAGGAGGCTGGCCAGACGTCGGGGACCGGTCGCGGCGGGAACTTCTCGCGCAGCGCATCCGCAGCGTTGCCTGTGAGGAGGCTGGTGGGCGGTGCCGGGCGCGGAACAGCCGGCGCGGTGGTGGACGGGGTCATGCGGGTGGGCCTCCGAACAGGGTGTTCAGCGAGTCCGGGTTGTAGCCGGGGGCGAGCGGAGCGGGCTGGGGTTCCGCGCGGCGCCGTGCCTGGCGTGCGTGGTGGGCGAGCGCGCTCTCGATCACCTCGTCGGCGCTGGGGGTGGTGTAGATCTGCGTGGTCGTCAACCGGGCGTGAGCGAGGACCCACTGCACGTGGGTCAGCGGCATCTTGGGGTCCTCGGCCATCCGGAAAGCAGCCGTGTGCCGCAGGTCATGGAGGGTCCAGTTGGAGCCCAGCAGCTGGTTGGCTCGGTTGAACATCTGTCGGACGGCCGGGTAGTTCAGCGGGCGCCAGGGGCGCCGCAGCGTCCACCACAGCGGCTCGTCGCGGCCGTGCGGCGCCCCCTTGGCCCAGATCTCGTGCTGGTAGATCCGCAGCCAGACGAATGAGTCGGTGGAGGCCGGCAGCAGCTGAACATCGCCGGTGCCCTTGCGCGTCACCGAGATCAGCTGTTGCCCCGGCAGGGCGTCACGCTCCACCGAGTCGAGCAGCTCGTCCGCCCGGGCGCCGGTGGAGACCCAGGACGCCAGCAGGGCCCGGTCGCGGTTCGAGCGTAGGCCAGCGAAGATCTCGTTGAACTTGTCGTCCGGGATCCGCTTCGGGATCCGCTTGGGGACCTTGGGGCGGTAGCGGCCGGTGCGGGTGGGCGCGAAGGCGTCCATCGGGTTGTGGTGCTCGTGAGCTCGGCTGCCCCGGCGTGAGCGGTCCAGAGGGAACGGGTTGACCAGCACGGTGTCCGTGCCGCGGTCGAGGTGGAAGTCGTAGAAGCCGCGCAGGACCGTCTCGCTGTGCGCACGGGTGCTGGCCGCGTACTTCCGCCCGGGTGTCGGCTTGCCGGTCACCGGATTCGGTGTGCCCGGCGCCGACCGTGGTGCGGGCAGCCGCTCGGGTTCCCGACCCGCCTGCCGGTGGCGCCAATGCACCCGCACCGGCTTGTCGGCCAGCTGCATCCACCGGGCGAAGTCCCTTCCCTCCTCTCGGCTCGCGCGGTCCCAGGCAATGCCCAGAGACCATAGGAACCGCCACCACCGCAGCAGGTCCATCCCGTACGACCGCAGCGTCGAAGCGGGGTTCCCAGACGCCTGAAGCTCGGCGAAGTACACCTTTACCGCCCACACGGCCGCGCCGCCAGCGTCGAGCAGCCGGTACGGCTCCCACGCATCACCGGTCTCGACCAAGCCTCCGACTTCGGGCAGCACGAGCCCCTTCAGATCCCTGCCGGGACCCTCCGCGTCCATCATGCCAGGAAGCTAGCAGACAAGCCTCTGACCTGCGAAAACACCGCTTCTAGTTCAGTCAACATGTCGCCGCGGCGAACGCGAAGCTGATCGAAGCCCAGGGGCGGGTGCCGATCGTGGAGCACTGGGGCGAGGGCCTGCTCGCATCCGTCGACGGACTGCGGTTCGTCGTGCCCAAGCGGACCATCAACGCCGGGCCGTCGCCGAAGTACTACCACTTCAAACGGGGCATCACCTGGCTCAACGCCGTAAACGACCAGGTAGCGGGCATCGGGCAGATGGTGGTGCCCGGCACCCCGCGCGACTCCCTGCACATCCTGGACACCCTGCTGAACCTCGACGCCGGGGTGAAGCCGGACATGGTGGCGACCGACAACGCCTCTTACTCCGACATGGTGTTCGGCCTGTTCTCCCTGCTCGGCTACAACTTCTCGCCCCGCTTCCGCGACCTGGCCGACCAGAGGTTCTGGCGGGCGGAGCTGCCCGGGGTGGAGACGGGTGGATACGGGCCGTTGGAGCCGCTGGCCTGCAACAAGGTGAATCTGAACAAGGTGATCACGCACTGGCCGGACATGCTCCGGGTGGTCGGCTCCCTGGTCACCGGGCAGGTCCGCGCGTACGACCTGCTGCGGATGTTCGGCCGCGAGGGACGTCCCACCCCGCTGGGCACCGCGTTCGCCGAGTACGGGCGGATCGCCAAGACCCTGCACCTGCTCCGGGTGGTCGACCCGGTCGACGACACCTACCGGCGGCAGATAAACCGGCAGCTCACCGTGCAGGAGTCCCGCCACAAGCTCGCCCGGGACATCTGCCACGGCAAACGCGGGCAGATCATGCAGGCGTACAAGACGGGCCAGGAGGACCAGCTCAGCGCGCTCGGTCTCGTGCTGAATGCCGCCGTACTGTGGACGACCCGCTATCTCGACGCCGCAGTCGAGGAGTTGCGGACCCTGCCCGCCGAGGAGCGCGAGCACGATGTCCTGGACGAAGACGTCGCCCGCGTCTCCCCGCTCAAGCACGCCAACCTCAACGTGCTCGGCCGTTACAGCTTCAGCGCCTCCGCCCCGGTCGACGGCGGCCTGCGCCCGCTGCGCGACCCGGGGGCCGACGGTCTCGACGACGACGAACGGGCAGACGCCTGACGGCCGTTGCGCGTTCTGCCCTCGATATCGAAGTGTGCCGAGGCGTTCCGGTGAAATGCCCGGCTCGGTACGCTTTACCGGCATGGGGGCTGTCTGCCTCCCCAGGGGGAATGTCATGTTGGATCAGGCGTTGGTTGTTCTGGCTTCGGCGTTCGGGGCGGCGGTGGCTTCGGCGGCCGGCACCGAGGTGTGGGCGGGATTCCAGGACCGGGCGGCCCGGATCTTCGGCCGCCGGGACGCGCGGGAAACCCAGGTGGTCCTGGAGCGACTGGACCGGTCGGCCCTCGAACTGGACCGTGCCGACCCCCGTGGCGCCGACCAGGTCCGTACCCGGCTGGGGGCATCCTGGCAGGCCCGGTGCGAGGACCTGCTGGAGAGTCTGGGCGAGGCGGACCGCGAGGAAGCCGCCGGGCAACTGCGCGAACTGGTGGCCCGGCAGGCTGCCAGCCAAGTCACGGCCGGGGACGACGGCATCGCCATCGGCGGCAACGCCGACATCAAGGCCGACCGCGGGTCGGCGGCCGCCCTGCGCATGGGCGACGTGACCCTCCAAAACCCTCCGATGCCGGGTCCGGAGCAGCGCTGACCGCACCCGGCGCCAGCCAGGCCCCGCATATCTCTGCGCAGACATCGCTCTACGCGCAGTCCGGCGCCCTGGTGGTCGGCCGCGCCGATTCGGTGACGCACCATGCCGCGCCGCGGGCCCCGCTCTCCTGGCCGCGACTGGTCGGCGTGGTCCCGCGGCAGGCGGACTGTTTTCAGCACCGCGATGCCGTCGATGCCTTGGAGCGAGCGGTGGCCGGGGGTGAGACGGCGGTGCTGTGCCAAGTGCTGTCCGGGACCGGTGGGGTCGGCAAGACTCAGCTCGCCGCCCACCACGCCCGCACCGCGTGGCAGGCCGGGGCGGTGGATCTGCTGGTGTGGGTCACCGCGACCAGCCGGGACGCAGTGCTGAGCGCCTACGCCGAGGCCGCTGTCACGGTGACCCACCCCGACAACCCCCAAGGGGCCGGTCTCGACGACCCTGAGCGGGCCGCCGTCCGCTTCCTGGCCTGGGCCCAGTCCACCGACCGGCGATGGCTGATCGTGCTCGACGACATGAGTGACCCCGCGCACCTGAACGGCACGGACGGGCGGGGTGACCTGTGGCCGCCCGCGCGCCCAAACGGCCGCACGGTGGTCACCACCCGCCGCCGCGACGCCGCCCTACCCGGCCACCTCATCGACGTCGGCCTGTTCACCAAGGGCGAGGCCGTCGACTACCTGCGGGCCAAACTCGCCGCCCAAGGCCGCCACGACGACCCCGGGCAGGTCGAAGAGCTCGCCCGCGACCTGGGCCATCTGCCGCTGGCCCTGGCCCAGGCCGTCACCTACCTCCTCGACCTCCACCTGGACTGCGCCACCTACCGCGTACGGCTGGCCGACCGCGCCCGTACGCTGCCCGACCTGGTCCCCGAGGACAGCGGCCTGCCCGACGCCCACCGCGCCACGGTGGCCGCCACCTGGTCTCTGTCCATCGAACACGCCGACCGGCTCCGCCCGACGGGCCTGGCCCGCCCCCTGCTGCATCTGGCGGCCCTGCTCGACCCCAACGGCATCCCCACCACCGTCCTGACCTCGCCTCCCGCCCTCGCCTACCTCACCGAACACCGCACCCCTGACGGCGGCACCGATCCCGACGTACTCCCGCGCGCGGTCGGAGTGGACGATGCGGCCGACGCGCTGCGCTGCCTCCACCGGCTCAGCCTGGCCGACCACACCCCCAACACCCCTCACCAGGAGGTACGCGTCCACAACCTCGTCCAACGTGCCACCCGCGAAGCCCTGAACCCCGCCGCACGTGACATGGCGGCCCGTACCTGCGCCGACGCCCTGTACGAGGCCTGGCCCGAGGTGGAACGCGACACCGCCCTCGGTCAGGCTCTGCGCGCCAACACCGCCGCCCTGACCGCCCACGCCGCTGACGCCCTGTGGCAACCCGACGGCCACCCGGTTCTCTTCCACACCGGAAACAGCCTCGGCCGCACCGGACTCGTCACCGCCGCGCGCACCTATTTCCAGGACCTGCACACCACCGCCCGCCAGAACCTGGGCCCCGACCACCCCGACACCCTGGCCACCCGGGCCAACCTCGCCTACTGGCGGGGGGAGGCGGGGGACGCGGCCGGGGCCGCCACCGCATTCGCCGAGCTACTGGCCGACTCCCTGCGGGTGCTGGGCCCCGACCACCCCGACACCCTGACCACCCGCCACGACCTCGCCTACTGGCAGGGGGAGGCGGGGGACGCGGCCGGGGCCGCCACCGCATTCGCCGAGCTACTGGCCGACTCCCTGCGGGTGCTGGGCCCCGACCACCCCGACACCCTGGCCATACGGTCCCACCTCGCACGATGGCGAGGCCGGGCGGGAGACGCTGCTGGCGCCGCAGCTGGCCTCGCCGAACTTCTACCCGACCAGTTGCGCATCCTCGGCCCCGACCACCCCGACACCTTCACAACCCGGGGCTACCTCGCGTTCTGGCGCGGCCGGGTGGGAGACGCTGCTGGCGCCGCAGCTGGCCTCGCCGAACTTCTGCCCGACCAATTGCGGGTGCTGGGCGAGGATCACCCCAGCACTCTCATCACCCGAGGTAACCTCGCCCAGTGGCGGGGCCGGGCGGGGGACGCTGCTGGCGCCGCAGCCGACCTCGCCGAGCTACTGGAACGCAAAGAACGGGTGCTGGGTCCCGATCATCCCCACACTCACGCCACCCGGCAGATGCTCGCCTTCTGGCGGGACCGGGCGGGAGAGGACGATAGGGCGTCGGGTAACGATCGTTTGACGACAGGCGGCCGACGCGTCCAATGACCCGTGCAATCCGGGGGGTCCGCGGCGGCTCGAATCCAATCAGATCCGATGGTGATTGCTGACAGGGTTTGACGACAGATAGGGTCCGATCCTCCGCACGGAAAGGGGCTCTCGGTGGCGAACCTGGTCTACAAGCGGGTCTCGACCGACCGGCAGAACCTCGTCCTGGACGAGGCCGGGATCGAGGACCCGGTCGTCTTCGAGGAAGACCCGGGCACCTCCAGCCGCCTCCACCCCCTCCAGCGGCCGAAGTTCAGCGAACTGCTGACGTACGCGCGGCCGGGCGACACCGTCCACATCTCCGAGATGTTCCGCCTCGTACGCGGCACCGGGCACATCCTCGACGTGCTCGACGTCCTCCACCGCGACCGTCTCGCCCTGCGCATCCACGACGGCGCGTTCTCCGCGATGGACCTGACCGCCCGCCACCCGCGCACCGGCGAGCTGCTGTCCACCGTGAAGTTCATGGTGCAGACCCTCGCAGCCGCCGGCGAACTCCAACGCGACCTCCAGCGCGAACTGACCTACGACGGACTGCGCGCCGCCGAGGCCAAGGGCAACAAAGGCGGGCGCCGCCCCGCCGTGGCGGCCAAGGAGACCGACAGCGTGCGCACTGCCTACCTGGAGGGCCGCTCGATTGCCGCCCTCGCCCGCGAGCACGGCGTCAGCCGCGGCGCGATCCGCACAGCCGTCGCCGACCTCATGCCCGACCACACCGCCATCGAGCACGAGGACGTCCTGGCTCCGGAGCTGCCGGTCACCCTTGACATGCCGGGCAAGGTCGCTGACTTCCTCCGCTCGGCGGGCCTGGAGCCCGCCGAGCGCACCGCGCTCGACCAGGGCGTCACCGTACGGCGCGGCCGGGGCTACACCCTGCGTGTCAGCACCACCCCGGCGATCCACCGCCAGTTCCTCGCCCGCTGTGGGCCCCTCGATGGCGGCCAAGGTGCCCCAACCGTCCCGGCTCAGCGCAAGGCCCGCCGCGAGTACGAGAACCGCGTCAACGCCCTTCAGGCTGCAACAGCCGGACCATGATCAATCTCAGCGCCAACCGCGGTTCGATTGATCCCCGGGGCCGAAGCCGCAGCACAAATGATTTCAATGCCCAGGTCACAGGCTCGTGCACTGAAATCATTCGTGCTGCCCGACACCAGACGACGGAGCATCGTGGACGCAGACAGTGGAACGTCCACTTCTGCGACGCCCAACAGCACCCTGATGGGGAGACCTTGCAACTCATCGAGTCCCTTGAGCCACCTTCGCGTCCCGACCTGGAATTCACCCTGGTACGCAACGGCATGGACTACCTCAGCAGCGCAGTGCTGTACCTGACAGGCAACCTGAAGGTGCCCGAAGAAGCCGCCGAGTTGTGGCCGGAGGCTACCCGGGGACTGCACCCGTGGCCGCGCCACTGGGTTAGTGACCGTTACCTGAAGTACGGGGTCCTGCATCTGCAGGCAGCCACCGAGGTGCTCCTCAAGGCCCGGCTCGGGCGTGAACACTGGAGCCTGGTCTTCAAGGACCCCGGGAGTGCCACTCGTGCGGCCTACGAGCAGGGCAAGTTCGACAGTTGCACCATGACCTCTGCTTTGGATCGTCTCGTCGGCATCGTTGGGGTACCAATCACGGAGAAGGAACGCAAGGCCATCAAGGACCTGGGGGAGACAAGGAATGCCCTGACCCACTACGGGCACACGTCGAACGCCTTCGCCGTGGAGGCGCGAGCCGCCCGAGTTCTGAGTTTCCTCGTCGACTTCGTTCCAAGGCAGCTGCACCCGGTGCTGTCGAGCGAAGCCGAGATGGTGGCGGAGACGATGCGCGCAGTGAGGTTCCAACTGCAGGACATCCAAGCACTGGTGAAGAACCGGATGCAGGAGCTAACCGGCGAGCTCAAGGCGGTCGTCGAGCGTACCGTCATCTGCCATGTCTGTTGGCAGTGGGCACTGGTGGTGGGTGAAAGCCCGGTTACCTGCCGGTTCTGCCTGCGATCGTACGACTCCCCTGCCGACGCTGCTGTCGACTACATGGGGTATGTCCTGGAGGACGACCCCTTTGGGGCTCTGAACTGCTCGGCGTGTGGCACGGCTGACGTGGTGACGCCCGCGAGCACGGCCGCAGACAAGAGCCACGACGTCGCCTTGTGCTTCCACTGTGGCGCCGTCGATGCCAAGGGTTGGGCCGAGCCGTCGGCTACTTAGGCGTTCCGAGCATCGACCGTGCCCCAGGTCACCGCACCGAAGATTCCAGTGCCGAGGTCAGAGCCCTGTCGGCTGAAATCTTCAACGCGGTCGGACAGCGGTCGTGCCGAGGCTGTGGAGGGTCGCAACCGACGCCAGCCCCCGACCGTCCTGAAAGTGTGTGAGAGCACAGTTGCCCCGGCGCCGGACGGAGCGGCGCGGGCTGCGCCTGTGGCCGGTCGGCACCGTCCTGGCGCTGGCCTTCACCGCCGCGCTCCTGGTGGCCGCCGCGGTCTTCTACACCAGCTGGGACCTGCTCGGCGCCCGCGGGCTCAAGCCCGAGCACCGCATCGACTCCACGACGCTCTTCGACCTGGTGAAGCTGGCCTTCGGCGTGGTCGCCGGGGCCGGCGCCCTGGTCGCTCTAGTGGTCGCCTACCGGCGCCAGCGGGTCGACGAGGACGGCGCCCTGCGCGAGGCCACCCGCCTGCACACCGAACGCTTCACCGCGGCCGTCTCCCAGCTCGGCGAGGAATCCGCGGCCGTCCGCCTCGGCGGCGTACACGCCCTGGCCGGCCTCGCCGACGACGCCCCCACCCGCGAACTGCGCCAGACCTGCATCGACGTCCTGTGCGCCTACCTCCGCCTGCCCTACACCGCCGAGACCGACCTGTCGGCGGGCGACGCGGCGGCCCGGCACGCCTACCTGGCCCTGCGGGAGGTCCGGCACACCGTCATCCGCCTCGTCCGCGACCACCTCCGCTGGCCCCCCGAGCACCCGCACTCTTGGCAGGGCCACCACTTCGACCTCACCAACGTCACGTTCGACGGCGGAGACCTCAGCCGGGCGGTGTTCTCCGGCAGCACGGTCAACTTCGGCGGGGCGACGTTCTCCGGCGGCAGTGTCAACTTCGTCTTGGCGACGTTCTCCGGCGGCACGGTCGCCTTCAACGGGGCGACGTTCTCCGGCGGCAGTGTCGACTTCTTCGGGGCGACATTCTCCGGCGGCACGGTCAACTTCATTCAAGCTACTGGCTCAGCGCCATCCGGCCTGGTCCCGCCGAGCGGTTCGCCTTTACCGACCGGCCTCAGCCTGTCCTCAATCTGGCACCCGGCCGGCTCCTGATGAGGCCGACGGATCGTCGTCCCCGCCGTACCACCCGCACACGGCCGTTCGAGCCGCGCGGCGGTGACTCCTTCCGGCTAAGTCGAGGATGTCCAGCTGGGCCTCGGGGGACCACTCCCGGCGCATGAACGGGCCGCCGTCAGAGCGTGGCGGCTACTTTGCACCCTGGGTCAGGGCTAGGAGACCGGGGCCGTCACCGGATGTTCACTGCTCCGGGAGGCCGTTCGGCGCCCGCAGGGAGTGGTCCACAGCCAGGTCCGCCTTACATCGCGCGCGGTACGCCTTTTGGCGGCAGGCGTCCGAGCAGTACCGGCGCGGGCGCCCTCGCCGCCCCAGCCAGTTGCGCGCCACTCCGCTCCACAACGCGTGGACCGGCGCGGCTCTCGCGCTGTACGGAAGCTCGCACTGTTCGCACCGCGGCGCGAACAGCTCCTCCAGACGCCATTGCCGAATCAGGCCGCGCATGTCCCCGTCGATCAGCAGAGTGTCGTCCTCGTCGTCGAAGAAGACGGATTTCAGGATCCGGGCACGGGAGGGGTGCTGCATCGACGCGATCCCCTGCTCGACGAGATGCTGCGCCGATTCCGCAGTTATGTGCAGCTGTTCGGCGATCAGCGGGATCGGGGCTTCGTAGAGCACCCGGGCCAGAAGGGCGGTCGCGCGATCGCGCGGCATCGTACAGAGCATGTCCGCCAGCACGGTGGTGCGCTCGACCCGCATCCGCGGTTCGGCCTCGGCGGTCCGCCGGCGTTTGGTGCCGTACGAAGGAAAACCGTTCACTGCTCCGTCCTCCGTACGACCGTGCCGAGGGTCTCGGGGGCATCGGGCCGGATCAGCACCACGGTGGTTCCCTCCGTCCGCTGGCTCTCCTCGGCCGCTGGCGGCTCCGGCGTGGGAGGGCGGCTCCGGCGGCCCCACGGCAACAGCCCGCACAGGGCCGTGATGACGTGGCTGAAGGCCTCCAAGATAGGAGGCATCTGCTCAGGTTGGGCATTGCGCGTGACGCGCCAGGCCAGGATTCCAAGGAACAGCAGGACGGCTGCCACGACGCAGGACGCGGCCAGGACGGCCGAGAGCGGCATCTTGAGCAGGACGCTCAGCAGAGAAAGGGACACGAGAGGGACCTCCGGATACGCGAAAGGCCCCCCGGGTGTTCGGAGGGCCTTGAAGCGGACATGCAAAAGGGCCCCGCTTCTCAGTGAGAAGGAAGGCCCCGAAACGAAAATGGGCGCACCAGGTGCGCCGCAGGACCAGTTTCGCAGATCGTTTCTGTCGGGTCAAATCCCGCAAAAGCACAGGTCAGTTGCTTGTGGTTCAGGGGGCCCGGATTTCGTAACGCTGGTTCGGTCGAGCGCCGCCTGAGCCGGGCCCGGACTCTCGCCGCAGCCGGCCGCATCGTGGTCCCCTCGGTCAGCTCGGCGGTGACCCGGTGAACGGCCCCCTCGACATGCGCGTCCTCGTCCTCCTGCTCGCGGGGGCCGGGGCGTCGTTCGTCGCCTACCTCCACCCCGCCGTCGGCGCCGCCCGGTGGCAGTACGAGGCCGGGCGTCCGGCCAGTCTTCATGCACCACCGCAGGCACGACTGCAACGGACGGCCGGTGGCCACGTTCTCGGTGTGCCAAGCCTCGATGTCAGCCTGCTGGCACTACCCGATTGCGCGCCCTCGGCTGGCGAGACGTCCACTCCAATCAGGGATCGCACCACACCTGTTGCAACCGATATACTAGGAAACACCGGCACTGAGCTGCGCAAAGACTTCAAGATTTGCCTCGCACGGCACCACTCACCCAGAGAAGCGGCGGCGGCGGTCGCGATAGAAGTCGCCGATGGCCTCGCCGATCCGGTGATGCGGTTCGTTGACCAGGGTGGTGACCTCGAACCCGGCGATGGCCGGGTCCCGCAGCACCGCGGCGAGCGCCTCCGCGTCGTGCGCCGGAGCGGTCAGCCGCCGCAGTCCGGTGTCCTGGTAGTCGTAAGTGGCGATCAGCAGCGCCAGCTTGCGTCGCATGGCTAGCTGCCGGTGTGGCGGCGGATGTACGCGTCGATGGGATCGCGCCGCTCGGCGACGGCCGCCCGCTCCAGTTCGATCGTATCTCCGTCAATGGTCAGCGAGACACGATGTCGGGCGGAAGACCGGCCAAGCCAGTCACGCAGAGTCTCGATGAGCGCAGTGAACACGCCACCAGACGCGCCCAGTGCTACGACAATGGCCCCGAGAGCGACCGGATCGGCACCTTTCGCGCCGTCAGGAACTGGGCCGCCGCGCCCGGGACGGACCGACTCGACGTCCAGCTCGGCGATCTCCGCCCGCAACTGGCGTGCCAGCCGTTCCCCCGCCTCCGAGTCCAGCTCGGGATCGAGCGACAGGACCAGCAGTACTTTCATCGCGCCGTCCGCCCGATGATCCGTGCAGCCGCTTCTCATCGAAGTGTTGCCCTTCATCTGTCCCCCGGTGGCAAGTCGTCACGAAACTGCACCTCACAGTGTGGCGGCATGCGGCTACCGACGGCAGCCCGTCGGAACAACTTGCCGAGTCGACAGGGGAAGCGGCGGTCGCCTGCTCATCGGCAGGCGCAGCGCCAACCCAATGATTCGCCATGAACCATTGCCGAGCGTTCCCATCCGTCTTGACAGGTCAGGCTCAGACACCGCTTCTGACCAGCAAGGACACAACACGCGCTATACCAGTCTGCACGACATTGACCTGAGACTTCGTCACTAGGGTCCGTCTTCAAACGGATCTTGGGCTTGATCCGCTTTGGCGGACATTCGAGATCAGGGGTTCTGCCCCGGGAGGATGTCCAGCATGGAGAGCATGGGGAAGAAGACGCCACGCTCTCGCCGCTCGTTCACGCCGGAGTTCAAGGCCGAGATCGTTGAGCTGTGCCGTCGTGGTGACCGCTCGGTCGGCCAGATCGCCAAGGACTTCGATCTGACCGAGACCGCGGTGCGGCTGTGGGTCAGCCAGGCTGAGGTCGACGCGGGCGAGCGCGAGGGTCTGACCAGCAGTGAACGCGAGGAACTGGCCGCGTTGCGGCGGGAGAACCGTCGGCTGCGGGAGGACGTGGAGGTCCTCAAGCGGGCCACGGCTTTCTTCGCGAAGGAGACCCGGTGACGGTGCACCCGTTCATCGAGGCGGAGAAGCGAGACGGTCACAGCGTCAAGCGCGCGTGTGAACTGCTGCAGGTCTCCCGAACCGCCTTCTACGCCCGCCGCAGTGACAGGCCCGGTCCGCGGGCGGTCCGTGATGCCGAGCTCACCGAGAAGATCACGGAAGTCCACGAACGGTCCCGCGGAACCTACGGGGCCCCGCGCATCCATGCGGTCCTGCAACGCGAGGGCGAGGACTGCGGACGCCGCCGCATCGCCCGGCTGATGCGCGACGCCGGTCTGCAGGGCCGCCACCGCAGGCGACGGGCATGACGACGAAGTCGCCTATCTGCATGGTGATGAAGCGCCACAGTTGGTGCTTCCAGTTCTCCACCGTGCGGGCGGGCTCATCGGGATATGCCTGGGCCAGGATGTTCCCGAGATCGCCAATGGACTCACAGCCGGTGAGGTCGCCGACTTCCTCCCAGCCCGCGATCACCAGCCCCTTGTCGAGGGCGTACTCCTCCCGCTGCCCCTGCTGCCCGCCCCGTACTGTCCATGCCCTGACCACTGGCCCTCACCCTTAACATCTGTTGCGCCGACCGCGTGTTTGCCCTGATGGCGGACGGTGTGCGCTGGACCCTACCGGACGCCGTTGTGACCGGATTCGGACGGGTGGCGGCAAGGAGTTCCGGACCAGGGACGGATGGGCCGTCGGCTGGCGCTGCGGGATGGGCATCAGCAAGGAGGTCCGCTGCGGGCAAGATCCGGGACGGTCCGAAATGGCCTGCCAGGCAGCTCGGGCGGCGGGCATCCGTGTTCGCGGCGCGGCGGGATCATCGCCGACAGCAACTTGGGGGTCGTGCGCACCCAAGTTGTCACTGCTGTCGTACGCCTGCACGTCGTAGGTGGTCACGGGCGGCAGGTTGCATTTGGCGCGGACCCGGTTGACCTTCTCCGGAGCGAGCGTCTTGGTCGGGATGTGCTCGTGGGGACGGCGCGAGTTGTGGAACGCGGCCCGGTACTCCGCCGCGGACCCGAGCAGCGACAGCGCCTTCTCCGAGCTGATGACCCGCTCGGGGCGTGGCGCGCCGATGCTCTTCAGGATGTGAGGGTCGCCAACTCCACTCCCGCGTGGAGGAAAGCGCCGACCGCGAAGTCCGCGGTGGTGTCGTAGGTGACGGGTTGACTGGAGTCGGGGCGGTCGCCGACGCGTTGGACGTAGCCGAGGACGCCGTCGGGGTGGACGGCGGTGGTGACCAGGCCGTTCCAGGCACGGGCGGCGACGGGCAAGTAGGTGGCCCGGTCGACGAGGGCGGTGGTGACGGCGTAGGCGATGGCATAAACGAAGAAGGACGTGCCGCTGCTCTCGGGGCCGGGGAAGTGGGCGGGGTCGGCAAGGTTGACGTTCCAGAAACCGTCGGGGCGCTGGATCGGAGGGAGGGCGGTAACCAGGCGTGTGAGGGTGCCGCTGTACTCGGTGGTGTCGGACTGGGTGGGCGGCAGGGCCTTGAGGGTCTTGACGTGGGCGGCGGCCACCCAGCCGTTGCCCCGCGACCAGACGACGGGCTTGCCGGAGGGGGAGACGATGTGGCCGGGCAGGAAGTTCTTGTCGCGGTACCACAGGCCGGTCGCCGGGTTCAGCAGGCCGGGGCCTCCCTCGGCGTGCTTGGTGTGCTGGTACAGGCTGTACAGCTTCTGGTGGTAGCGGGCGTCACCGCGCAGGGTGCCGAGGCGTGCGAAGGGCGGCATCGCCATGTGGAGGGCGTCGGCCCACCACCAGTCGTCGTTTTTGTCGACTTGGTCGGTGTAGGTCATGCGGTGCAGCGAGGTCTCGATCGCGCTGATCTTGTGCGGGTCGGGTTCCAGCGCGTAGAGGTCGAGGTACGCCTGTCCGGCGTTCTGGTTGTCGGCGATCCGGGTGCTGGAGCCCCCGTTGAGGGCGTAGTTGTTCTGCTCGGCCCAGGACCGGGCGTAGCCAAGGTAGCGGGCGTCCTTGGTCAGGGAGTACAGGGACAGCAGGCCGGAGAAGAAGGTCGCGTTGGCCCACTGGTTGTTGCCCGGGTTGCTGTGGGCGGCGATCCAGTGGTCGGCGACTCGGCGTAGCACGGCGGTGATCGCGGCGCGCGAGGGCAGAGCGGGCGAGGGCACGGCGGCGGGATTCGCCATTGCGCGCGGCCCTCCGATGCCGGTCAGGGCAGACAGCCCCACAGCGGCGAGGACGCTGCCGCCCGTGGTGGTCAGGAAGCGTCGTCGGTCCATGTCCTTGTCCATGGAGGCCAGGGCCTTTCGTGTCTGAGGAGGTCGCGGATTTCCCGGAGTTGGGGGGTGAAGGGTTGGCTGCTGCGCAGCAGCCTTCCCGTAAGGGGGCTGCTGCGCAGGAGCCCCCTTACGGGAATCGACGCGGCGGATCGCCATCGGCCGCGCGGAGCAAACTCAGTTGGGGTTCTGGGCGTTGGTGAGGGTTTCCCAGGCCACGAAGAGGTTGTTCGTGCCGGCCGGGCGGTTTCGCTCGGTGAGAGTCTGGGTGTTGGCCATCGCGACGCCGTGGAGGGTGTTCAGTGTGTTGAAGCCGACCTCGGTGATGGGGCCGAGCCCGAGTTTGACAGTGCCGCCGCACACGGTGGACGGGATGGCCGCGCCGAGTTGGTACTTCGACTGGAAGCCCAGTGCCTGCCGTAGCCGTTCACCGACCTGCGGGTAGAGGTCCTGCCCCTGGATGCGGGCGGTCTCCAGGACGTGGGAGATCGAGGAGATGCCGTAGCCGGTGTGGGTGAAGTCGCGGCAGGTTTCCTGGGTGATGCCGGTGGTGAAGGTGCTTGCGCCGAACCAGAAGTTGACGATCTGGTCGCGGGTGGTGAGGTGCTGGCTGGGCACGGTCTTGGGCAGTGCGCCGTCCGAGGAGAGGTAGACGAAGGCGGGGACGCGCTGCAGGTAGTGGCCGATCGCGGTGTCGTAGCTGGTGTGGTCGTCGAGGAAGACGGAAATGCTGACGGCCGCCTCCAGCATCGTCAGGTCCCAGTTGCCGGTGCGGTTGGAGCCGTTGACGACCAGGGGGAGGTAGACGGTGCGCAGCATCGTCGCGAAGCGGCCGGCGTTGGGCCAGTTGCCGTGCACGGTCTCGATGATCTCGGCTGCCTTGGGCCAGGAGGAGCCCGTCCAGCCGGTCTGCAGTGGGGCGTTGTCGTTGGTGTGGGCACGGATGGTCGCGGACCAGGCGTCCATGAGCTGGATCGCCTTCTGCGCGTAGCGGTCGTCGCGGTTGATGTACCAGGCCAGCGCATCGGTGTACGCGGCTATCGCGTCCTCGCGTTCGTCGGTACAGCCGTTGTTGGGATTCGAGGAGGGGCCGCACTCCACCGTCGCCCGGGGTTTGGGGCTGCGTGACAGCGAGGCGTACGGGCTCGCCATCATGCTGTCGTACGCGGCCTTCCACGGCTGGGCCCCCGCCTGGACCTTGGCCCGTGCGAAGTCGAGCTGGGCGGAGTCAAGGTTCACACCCGGGTGCACGAACACCGCGGGCGATGCGGCAACGGCTGCGGCTTCGACGGTGCCGGGCTGAACGGTCGTGGCCCGCGTGGCGGCTTCCGGCGTGGGTGCCGGGGAAGCCGAGGCGGGAGCCATGACGGCTGTCGCCGCCACAGCGCCGAGCACGGCGGACAGGCCGGCGAACCGGGAGAGGGCTGTTAAACGCATGGGGGGGGATGGCCTTCCATGAGGCGACTGCCGCTACGGAATTCCTATACGTGAACAGTGAATGCGATGGTGAACCGCTGATGCCGGAAGGTAGTCGCGCGGGAACAGGGGCGTCAAGGTCTAGACCAACATTCCGGGCGGCCTGCGGCTGCGCCATCACGCGTCCCGCGTAGTCCGGGACGCCAGGGCACTACGCTCGCCGCAGGCGTTATCGAGGGCTATGTCGACAACGCCGACCGCCCTCAGAACTCGACTAACCAGCTCAGCGCGTACGACATTTATGACCCCGTGACCAGCGACTTCAAGATGAAACGGACTCAATAGGGCTGCGACGACGGACATGATCTACTCGAAGAGGTCAGAGTCGTCGACCGCCCAGGCGATGAAGATCGCGCCGGCGAGGGCGCCGAGAGAGCATCGCCTCGCGTCCACCCGTCTGACGGTCGGCGCTGTCTATGGGGTGGGCCAGCGCTGAGAGGCATTCCTCAACCCCGCTGACATGCGTTCCTGGGCTTGAGGACCGGCCTCTCACCTGAACAGGTGAGAGATGCGCCAGCTCTTGTGGGGAACCATGCATGACGGGGGCCGATGAGCCGTACGGGCGCCACCTCATGTAATTCGCCGCCGGATCCCCTCGGGTCCGCCGCAACCGCTTCGCGTATCCCAACTGCAGGAGTTTCATCATGGCTTCCGGATCCGGTCTGAGCATCGACGTCCACATGGCGCCTATGCGACCGTTCGTTGGTGCCGCGTCAGAGGGAGCAGGCGACCAACCCCTGTGGTCGCCGATGAGCAGCTCGCTCATCACCGGAGCGGAGGAAGCGGTACTGGTCGACACGCTCATCACCTTCGACCAGGTGGACGTGTTGGCCGACTGGGCCGAGCGCCACGACAAGCGCATCACCGCGGTCCTGATCACTCACGGCCACTCCGACCACTGGATCGGGCTGGGCCGGCTACTCGAACGCTTCCCGGATGCCCGCGGCCTGGCCACGGGCAAGGTTTTGGACCGCGCCCGCTTCGAGGCGACGGACGCGGGCCTGCAGAAGTACTGGCACACCTGCTTTCCCGGCGAGATCCCGGACAGTCCGGTGCTTCCAGGCCTGCTGGAGGACGGCACGTTCGAGCTCGACGGCCACGAACTCCAGATCATCGACGTCGGCCAGGGCGATGCCGAGCACTCTTCGCTCGTGTACGCCCCATCGATCGGCGCGGTCGTCGCCGGCGACGTGGTCTACAACCAGGTCCACATGATGACCGCCGAGACCGACGGCGCCTCGCGCGCCGCGTGGGTCGCCAATCTTGATGCCATCGCCGCGTTGAACCCCACCACGGTGGTATCTGGTCACAAGCGGGTCGGCGCGCCCGATTCCCCCGAGACCATCGAGCAGAGCCAGCAAGTACCTGCGCGACTTCAGCCGCATCGTGGACGACCAGGAGACCGTGGAAGACATCGCCGCCGCCATGCTGGAGCTGCACGGAGACCGCGACAATCCGCGAGTGCTGTGGTATGTAGCCAGGCAGGCGGTCGCCAAGCGCAGCTGAATAGAGCGATATCGATGACGGGAGCCGGCTGTGGCGCGCAGCCGGAATTCCGAATGTCATCGCGCTCGGGTGCAGCGCACGAACCGAACAGCCTGCAAAACGCACCCACATCAGACGCAAAGCACCGACGGGACAAGGGAACACTGTGAGCGACGACGCCTCGACCACTGCCCTCCTGCTGGTCGGCCCCTACAACTACTTCCTCAGCGAGAGCGGAAAACTCTAGAGGGCGTCTGAAAAGCCTGTCAGTTGGCTGGTCTTGCGAGGCGGCGCACGAGGAGCATGGCCATGGTGAGGTAGATGGCGTTCTCCGAGCAGACGCGCAGGTACTCGTAGTCCTTCGACAGGCGGCGGCACCGTCCCAGCCAGGCGAACGTCCGCTCCACCACCCAACGGCGAGGGACCACTGCGAAGAGGGGTACTGCCGGAGGCGGTGCTCCCACCCGAGCCCAGGTTGAGCGGAATCCTCCGTCGCGGCGCTGCACGACCTCCACGGTGATGCCGGTGGCTTCCCGGGCCCAGGCGTGGAAGTCGGCACCGCGGTAGCCCTGGTCCGCCCACACGTGCCGAAGGCGTGGGAAGGCATCGGCGGCCAGGGAGAACAGCACCGCGGCACCGTCGCGGTCGCCGACGTTGGCCGGGCTCACGCAGGTGACCAGGACGGTGCCGCGGGTGTCGACGAGCAGGTGACGCTTGACGCCGCTGACCTTCTTGCCACCGTCGTAACCGTGCAGGCCACCGCGTTCACTGGCCCGAACGCTCTGACTGTCCACGATGGCAGCGCTGGGAGTGGGTTCGCGGCCGAGCTGCACCCGCTCGCGTTCGCGCAACGCCGTCAACATCCGCTCCCACACGCCCTCTTGCTGCCATCGCCGCCAGTAGTGATAGACCGTCTGCCACGGCGGCAGGTCATGCGGCAACAGTCTCCAGGCGCATCCGGCCCGCAGCCAGTACGCCAGCGCGTTGAGGATCTCCCGCCGCATGTGTTTCGGCGGCCGACCACCGGACTTGACCGCCGGAACCAACGGACGGAGGATCTCCCACTCCGCATCAGACAGATCCGTCGAGTAACGGGTACGCAGCCCGCACACCCCAGCCCCCGAAAGTGCGCACCACCCCGCTACCAGGCAACTTGCCCACTGGGCAGGCTTTTCAGACGCCCTCTATCGACAGGCGATGAAGAGCCGCGCGCCGCTGGAGACCACCTACAGTCACCATCCGGCTGGGCACCAGGGCGAACTGACGACAGTTGAATAGGCGAGCTCAGGTGGTTGAGGCGGTCCGCCGGTCGGCAAGCTGGGTCAGCTGCACGACGAGCAGCACGACCCCGCTGAGCACGAACACCCGCAGCGCCGCGTCGAGCCCGTTCCAGGTCTTGGACTGCCACATGGAGAACCACTCGCCCCCGATCGCGATGAACCCGGCGCCGAAGACCAGCATGAGCAGGCCGTAGGCGGAGATGCTGTGGGCGCGGGCGTGGGCGCGCCGGGCCCAGAGCCAGGTGCCGTAGACGAGGACGAGGGCGGCGAGCGTCTCCCAGACGATGATGGCGACGTAAGCGGCGTTCTGTATCCCCTTGTTGGTGATCGCCCGCCACATCAGGTCATCGTCCTTGAACGTGGTGTCCATGGCCAGTACGTGTTGCACGAACACCCGGTTGGTGCCGAAGTCGGTGATGTTACCGAAGGCCACGAGGGCGATGTAGAGGGCGACGCCCGCGGTGAGGAGGGTGGCGGTCAGCGAGACGGCCCGGGTATGGGGGGGTTGTGTTGGTGGACATGACGGCCATCTTCCCGTGACGACCGGTCCGCCTAGGCGTATGGAGCCAGAATGCAGGGCGGCCCGGGCTGCTCAGTCGAGGGTGAACGGATCCCTGGACCGCGCCTCCCTCTGGTCGAAGAAGAGCCCGTCCGGCGGCTGGTACAGCTGCAGCGGCTCAGGCGTGTGGTGGCCGCCGACGCAGTGGCCGAACGGCCCTGTGACCGGGTCCGTCAGCGCCCGCCAGTGCGGGTCCGCGTGGTGCAGCCACCAGTTCGACATGCCCAGGGCGGGATCGAAGCGCAGCATCTCCCAGGCCCGCCACAGGGAGTCCAGCCGGGACAGCGCCTGAGCGTGCCTGTACCACTCCGGGCACCAGACCCGTCCGGAGTCCGGGGTGGGAGGGGTCAGCAGATAGGCCAGCCGATCGGCCACGAATTCCTGGACGTTCCCGTAGAACAGCTCTCCCGTGCGGGCGGCCTCCTCCTCGTCGCGCCGGATGTCCTCGAGCGACTCGTCCTGCACCTCGTCGCGGGGTGACGTCATGGCGTCATGCTCCTCTTCGCAGTTGTACGTCGATGGCCTCGTCGTGGCGCCCGATGCGCTCCAGAACCGTGACGAGCAGGCGGAGGGTCCAAGTCAGGTCCGTCTGGGCCCGGTGCGGGTCCTGATCCACCAGGCCGCGATAGATGCGGACGGCCCGCCGCGCCGGTTCCACCGCACGGGCGGCCCGGTCCCACTCCTGCCTGCCGCACAGGCTCAACGCCCGGGCCAGCCGTTGGAGGAGGTGCGCGATCCGAGCCGGCGGGAGACCGGGGCGATCGGTCAGCGCCCGGCAGGCCTTCTCCGCCTGAAGTGCGGTGTGCCAGGCGGCGGAGTCGTGCCCCGTCATCGCCTGCCCCTCGGCCAGCCGCAACAGGGCGAAGTAGAGAGGCTGCTCGTGGCCGGCCGGGTCTGTGCCGAGCAGCCTGCGCCGAAGGCGCACCTCGTGTTCCGCGATGCGGACAGCGTCGTGGAAGCGGCTCGTCATCATCAGCGCACGGCACAGCTGCGTGCAGGTGTCGGCCAGTTGGACCTCCTGCCGCGCCCCTCCCGCCGAGAGCTCAACGCGGAGTTCATATGCCTCCCGCAGTACGGGAACCGCCCGCTCGGCCGTCACTCCCCAGGACGCCAGATAACTGGTGCCGAGGTCATGCAGGCAGAAGGCCAGCCCCTGACGTCCCTCCCCGCTGTCGCGGGACAGCCGACGGTAGTGCGGTAGCGCCTGACGCAGCAGGATGCGTACCGCGACCTGCCGGTCGTGCCTGCGGTACAGGTCGGAGCTGTCGTGGAGGGTGTGGGCGTACCCCTGTGTGTAGAGGCTGGGGGCATACTCGCTGAGGCGGCGCCGCATGTCGAGGGCCTGGTTCAGGGCGGTCAGCGCGTCCGTCGAGCGGTCGAGTGCGTCGTAGGAGAGGCCGAGTGCGAGAGCGGTTCCGGAGCGTGCCTTCAAGTTGCTCGCGCTGAGCGGCAGTCGGGCCTGCGCGTAGATTTCGAGAGCCTCCTCGAAATGCTTCACCGCCGCTCGGTGGTTTCCCTTGTCCGCATGGAAGGAGGCGAGCGAGCTCACCGACTGGGCCAGGCCCGGCACCGTGGTCCCGTATGGATCGCGCGCCAGGTCCCGGCGATGACGGATGGCCTCTCCGATGTAATTCTGTGCCGCTGGGAAGTCTTCGGCCTCGTGCTGCTCCCAGGCGAGGTTGTGCAGCATCTGCGCCAGTGTGGGGCGGTGGACGCCCGGAAGATCCCGGGCCAGCGGGCGCAGTAGTCCGATCGCCTCCTGTACGAGCGTCATCGCCTCGCCGGGCGGTCGCGCGGCGGCGTTGGAGTCGACCGCCAGGACCATCAGAGCGCGCGCAAGGTCGGCGGTGTAGGAGTCGGGGTTCTCTCCCGCCAGCCGGCGAGCGGTCTCGACCGCCTCCTCGCTCAGCGAAACCGCCTCCGAATGCCGCTGGAAGCGCCAGAGGTTCGTGCCCCGTGCCACCAGCGCGTCGGGGAGCAGGAGCGGATCCAGATCGGGGTGCCGGGCCACCAGCTCGCGGGCACGTCGGACGGCCTCGTCGGTGTGGTCGTCGGACCTGGCGATCTGGTCGAAGGAAATCGCGTTCGGATCGAGCTGCCAGACCACCAGCGACTCGTTGACGAGCGCTCGCACCAGGCCGTGCTCGCGCTTCTCCCGCTCCTCGCCGTCCTCGGCCGCCAGCGCGCGGAAGAGACCCAGGGCCTGCTCTCCGGCGTCGTGTGCCTCCATCAGGCGTCCGGTCATGCTCAGGGCACGCGAGAGCGCCAGCAGCGAGTCGGCCCACTCCGTGCGGTGCGTCGTCGCCCCGTTGTCCGCCAGCCGTTCGCGTATCGCCGCTGCGGCGCCGGCCGCATCCCGGGCGTCCTCCCAGTCGCCGACCGCCAGGTGCCGCTCGGCCAGGTTGTGCAACGCCCACGCGCGGTCCCTCAGGGCCTGCGGATCGTCCTCCGTCGCGCGGCAGAGACGGCTCAGTTCGCTGGCGACATCGAGCGCGTACTCGCGCAGCACATGGGACTGTTCCGGCAGGGTGTCGGAGTGGGCGCGCAGCATCGTGGCGGTCAGCGGTACGTCGGCGGGCACGGAGCGCAGCGCCTCACGCAGCCGGTCGATGACGGTGCGCGCCCTGTCCGGGCGGCCTTCGTTGACATGGGCCACGGCGGACCGGGCCAACACGGTGAGGGTCTGCACCCGCTGGTGGTCCGGGGACCGGGCGAACAGCCTCCCGAGCAGCCTCGGGTCATCGATGACCTGCTCGGAGGCGTGGTACTCGGCAAGCCGGTCCGGCTCCAACTGGCCCCAGTAACGGTCCTCGGACGGCGGATACAGCTCGCGCAGCCAGGCGCCGATGTCCGACCTCAGTGACGACGGTTCATCAGGCAGCAGCCGTGCGAGGGTCTCGCGGGCCTCCCCCTCGTCCCGCACGGGACACAGCACGGCCGCCGCCACAGCGTCAGCGAGCAGATTCTTCGCCCGCCGCCCCATCTCCCACCCGTCTGCGCTCTGCAGCCAGTACTTTTTCTCGTGGCCCAGGAGTTGGGCCTCCAGCGGTTCCTCGTCCTGCGGGGTGATCCGAACGCGGCGCAGCAGTTCGGCCAGTGCCGCCATCTGCGCGGTCAGCGCCGTCTCGGTCCTTGGGCCCCCTCCGGGGCGGGCCGCGGGGAGCGCGTCCGCGACGCCGGGCCAGTCCACGCCCGTTTCGTCGGTCACCTCCGCCATGCGTCGGGAGAGATCGCGGGCCGCCGTCCGGAACGCCTGGTCCCGGTCGGCGGCGGCGGGGCTGAGGGCGTGCAGCCTGATCTCGCGGAGGGCGCCGGTCGCCCTGATCTGCCACGAGCCGATCGAACGGGCGAGCAGCAGCAGGCGCACCGTGTGTCCGGCCCGCTCGGTCTGCTCCCGCAGCTCCCTGACCAGCTCGGGCCGGGTCTCGGCGTAGTCGACGACCAACAGCTGCGGGTGCTGGACGGTGCGCAGCACCCGCAGGTCGAGCGGCTCGCGGACCAGCTGACCGGCCACCCAGCCGCGGTCCCGCATCCGTGCCATCAGCTGCCGCGCCAGCCGGCTCTTGCCCTGCCCGCCCGGACCGGTGAGCACACGGACGGAGGGCAGGCCGTCCGGATCTGTCACACACCACTGCACCAGGTCGGTGAGCGTGTCCTCCCTGCCGTGGAAGGACACGACCTCGGCGTCGGCCCGCAGCAGCATGGTGAGGGAGGTCACCTCCCGTTTGGGCGGGGTCGGCTCCAACAGGCCCGCGAGCTCGGCCGGTTCGGGCGTCGGGTCGACGGAGGTCGCCTCGCGGACAACCGCGCGGAACTCGGCACAGGTCAGCAGGTCGTCGCTGCGGGTGAACGTCAGCCGTGTGCCCTGGCCGGGCCGGCGGTCGTCTCGCACCACGCCGAGCAGCAGTTCCCCGTCGCGTGGGAAGACGGCCGCGCCCGATATCCCTGACCACGGGGTGGTCGTCGCGGACCCCTCGATGTCGCCCCACAGCGGGTCGGCGGTGTCGAGGATCTCGGAGGCGTTCGTGCCGCCGTGCGGCCTCACCCAGCCGGTCAGCGACTCCCAGCCCCGGTGGCCCAGCGGCTCCCCGCCTCGCACGGGTTCGGTCCGCTGTTGCCGGGGGAATCCCGCGACGGCGACCTCCATGTGGGTGCCGCCCGTCACGAACCGGCCCCAGCGCTGCGGGCGGCGACCGCGGGGGCCGCGCAGCGGCTCGGGTACCGGCCATTCCCGGTCGGCCGGGATCTCCAGCAGGGCGGCGTCCACGGTGTCGTCATGCCTTCGCCACCGCACGACCGCGGAGACCGTCGCGCCCGACTCGGGAAGAACGATCTCTGCCTGCCCGTGGAGCGGCGGCGCCACATGCGCGGCGGTCAGGACGAGCCGCGGCGCGATCAGATAGCCGGTGCCGAAGCTCACGTCGGGGACCCAGACCTGAACGACCTGCTTCAGCTGCATCAGCTCGCCCCCGGAATCGCTCGGCTCACTCGACGTCACCCACGGCCACGTCCCCGCCACCGCGGCGCTCCGGGTTCAGACGCAGGGTCACGCGCTGGGTGGAGCGTGCCGAGCGCTCCCGGCGGGCGTCGGCCTCCACGACGCCGAACCGCAGCGCGCCGCCGCCGTTCCTCGTCCGCACCAGCTCGATCTCGAACTCCGCGGTGATCTCGCCCAGTACGAAGCGCAGCGGGGAGCCCTGGCCGCGGCGTTGCGCCTCCGACAGCTGGTCGCGCAGTACCTCAATGGCGTCAGCCAGGTCCAACCAGTCCTCGTCGTGCTCGCCACGCGCCATGCTCACCCTCCGTCACCCCGTCATCGTGCGCATACATCTACATCGTAGTGATGATGAGTCAGGGATGGGTCGTTCCTACCCGACCGCCGACCACTGCGCAGGCCAACGAACGGAATAGGCCAGCAGGATCGGTGACACGTTCGTTCGTGACGCAGTGGGGCGCAGGAGCGGAGCGGATAGACCGGGCGAGCTTCCGCTACCCCCTTATTGGTGGTTTGCCCTGGAAGGTGAAGAAGGGGCGCGAAAGCTCCCCTAGGAGGCCACTGAAGATCTCGCTCCGGCCGCCAGGCTCACACCGGATTGCCGGTAAATGTCAATCGTCATGAAACGGTGCAAGCCGGGCGCGATTCCAAGATCTTCAGGACGCTCCTAGCGTGGGTCGTGCCGTGGCCTGTGGGGCTGCGGCGCGGTGTCTTTTCCCTGGGCACCGGAGCCGTAACGGACAAAGCACTGATGTCGAACTTCCAGACTGGCGAGATTCCCCCCGGCTTCGCGTTCACGGGGTCCCGCCGGTAATGCTCCAGGATTCAAGCGACGCCGACACGAGGGAAGCGAGGGCACATGCCCGACATCCACACAGACTCGATCAACGGCCCGTTCATGTTCATCCACGAGGTGACCGGCGACGGCGGCTATCTGATCAAGAGCTACGAGAACAACCGCTCTCTGACCGCCTCGACCACCGCGGCCGGTGACTTCCCGCGTCTGCAGGAGAAGGACGGGGGCATCCGGCAGCAGTGGATCTTCCGCCGCGTTCACGACGGCATCGACAGCTACGCGATCATGCCCAGCGCTTAGCCCGGCTACGCCCTCGCGCCGCAGAGCGACAGCCCCCTGAATAACGTGTGCGTTGTCCCAACCCCGATGTGGGATGCGCCGCCTTCCTTGTCGCAGTGCTGGAAGGTGGCCAACCAGCCCAAGAAGTAGCCCGGTCACCGACGAGGGCCCCGCGCGGTGGGGGCCCTCGTCCAGCCTTGATCCGTCATCTCGCCAAGAAAAACGGCGCCTAACATACTCCGGCGGCCGGCCGCTGCGGTGCGTCATTGCCCGGTAACGATCCAGGCTCCCCCATCGCCGTACCGCTTCCGCTCGAACCCGAGCGTATACACGACCTCGTTCAGCGCATCGTTCATGGCGTGCGTGATCGACTGGCTGCTCAATAGCCGACCACTACCAGTGACGCTGGTGAGGAAGACCAACCGGAATACACCGGAAACGTGCCGTAGACCGCCGTGATCGACCCCGACGGCGAGCGGCGGGGTCGTGCTCAGCGACGTGCCGGGCGACCGCGTCGACTCAGGGGCGAGCGCAGCGTCCCCGGGACCGTAGGGAAGCGTGACGGGAGCGGGCCAGCAGCATCGGCGTGGACGCCCGGGGCTGTGGCGTGAGATGTCCTTCGACATTCTTGGGCGGGGCTGGCGCCCGGGAGAGGGGGTTCGGGCGGTTGGGGAAGGACGGACTGCAGCCGCGCGGTAGCGGCAGCGGATACGAGTCTGCTGTCGTCGTCGGCAAGACCGCGGATCTCGTCGAGGACAGCGCCACGGACGACGTCGTTGCCGATCCGGTGCAGGTGGGCGAGCCCGTCGAGGGCACCAAGCCGGTCGTGGGCGATCGGGCTGCCGATCGCGTTGCGCAGGTAGGCAGGGAGCTTCCAGTTGATGTTGGCGGCAATGACGGTACGGCCCTCGACGTTGTCCTGCTTCTTGGGCCGCTGCTGTGGCATCTCGTCGACGACCCGATCGTGGACATAGCTGTACAACTCGTCGAGAGTGATGTCGCCATCGCCATCGAGGTCTGCGCTGCCGTCCCGCAGGCCCGCCACCAGGTAGCGGGTGAACACCGACTGCACCGCCTGGCCCTGCGGCTGATTCCCTTCGAACGAGTACTGGGTCGCGTCCGACGCGGTCAGCACCGTGCGGCCACGGCCCTGAAAACGCTCCAGCGCGTGCACACCGGCGTCGGCCTTGGCCAGGCGGCCGGCCGGGAACGCCCCGCTGTAGCAGCAGCCGAGGACGAGCACCTTCTGCCGCGAGACGCAGCCCTCCATCGCCTGATCGATCTGCTCGGCCGACAGCGCGGTGAACAGCAGGCTGTCGCGGCGGGTGTTGGTCATCGCCAGATACAGGCGGCCGTCGTCGTCCTTGAGCCCGTGGCCGGTGAAGTACAGCAGGGTCAGGTCGTCGCGGCGGCGGTCGCGGTAGAAGTCGCCGATGGCCTCGCCGACCCGGTGATGCGGCTCGTTGACCAGGGTGGTGACCTCGAACCCGGCGATGGCCGGGTCGCGCAGCACCGCGGCGAGCGCCTCCGCGTCGTGCGCCGGTGCGGTCAGCCGCCGCAGTCCGGTGTCCTGGTAGTCGTAAGTGGCGATCAGCAGCGCCAGCCGGCGTCCCACGGCTAACCACCCGTGTGGCGGCGGACGTAGGCATCGACCAGTTCGCGCCGCTCCGCGTCGGAGGCCCGCTCCAGTTCAATCGTGTCACCGTCGATGGTCAGCGAAACCCGATGCCGGGCGGAGGACCTGCCAAGCCAGTCGCGCACGGCCTCGATGAGCGCGGTGAACACGCCACCGGACGCGCTCAGCGCTACGACGACTGCCCCCACCGCGACCGCCTCGGCGCCCTTCGCACCGTCAGGAGCCGGGGCGCCAGGCCCGGAGTGGACCGACTCGACATCCAGCTCGGCGATCTCGACCCGCAGCTGGCGCGCCAGCCGTTCCGCCGCTTCCAGGCCCAGTTCGGGGTCGGGCGCGATGATCAGGAGTACCTTCACCAAGCCGCCTGCCCAGTGATCTGTGTGCCCGGTTCTCATCGAGGCGTCGTCCTGCATGCGTCCCCGGTGGCGAGTTGTCACGAAGCCGTACCTCACAGTGTGGCGGCACACGGCAGCCCGCGGCAGCCGGTCGGGACTACTTACCGAGTCGACAAGCTGGCTGACCTGAAAGGCGGGTACTGGATACCGGAGTACGGCTGCACGGCTGTTGCGTCTGTCCATCCTCGACCCGATCGCCACCGTCCGGCGGCGCTGCCGCCTTCGGACGCGAATCGGCCGGGCCGCGCCGGGACGGATGTGGTTCGCAGAAATGAGTAGTTGGGGTAGGACCGGAATACGAGCCCTCGAAGCCTCCGGCGTGCACCGGCTCTTCCAGGAACAGATCAGCACCCGGGGCAGGGAACGCCCCGAGATGCAGGCCGCCCTGGCGGCGGCCTGCGAGTACCGCTCGCTCGGCGCGAGGGTCACCCTCGTGGTGCACGAGTTGAAGCGCCTGGGGCGCGGCGCCCTGGAACTGCTGGAGGTCGCCGACCAGGCCGCCGGCCGCGACGACGGTCTCGAACCCCATCGCCGGTGCCGGGACCGGAATCAGCATGGTGACCGGCGCTGCGGGCCCGGCCGCGTGGGACGGTTCCTCGGGGGAGGCAGGAGCGGCTGGAGCAGTGACAAGCGTCGGTTCCGACCACGACGGGCAAGATCGAGAGGTGGCAGCAGACCCACCACCGTGAACTGCTCGACGTCTCCGGTCCGTTCGCTGGCCTGCCCGCAGCCCAGGCCGCGGTCGATGCCTGGGGTACACACCTACAACACGGCCAGGTCCCACCCGCGGCCCAGCCGTCGCTTCGGACGGATCCGCCCGAAGCACGCCGCACAAGGCCGGATTGCCCGCACAGTGCGTTCACCAGCCCGGTGCGCATTTCCTGGTCACGCCGTATGCGGAGTCGTGATCAGCCCACTGTGTAGAAGGTGACAGAGGTGATTTCGTCGTTCAGCGAGCCGTAGAACTCCGTTCCGTCGGGCCTCTTGAGGGAGATTCTGTCGTTGAGGTTGGGCACCTGCTTGTCGAAGTACATGATCATTTTGTCGCCTCCGAAGTCGTGGTCCCTGTACGCCCAGGCTTCGTAACCCGTGGGCGTGTTCATGTAGGCGGAGGTGACCCTGTCGTTCGCCCCGGAGGCCTGGAGGTTGCTGACGCTGCCCGTGATCACCCAGATGCGACCGTCCTCCGTGCCGTTGAAGTCGTGGTCGTCATACAGACACAGTGCCGGGCGGGGGCAGGCACCCAGCCCGTGACCGCTGATTTCACGGATCGGGTCGGCAGCCGCGTTCGCCGGCCCATGAGGCGCCACCAATGCAGCGACAGCAAGGACAGCTGCCGCGAAGCTCTTCTTGATCATGCTGCGCTAACGATGATCGACTCCGTCGGACACGGTAGCGAATGCGTGACAGTGGCCAACGGGAATTCCCCGTGGATGGCCAGCACGGAGGTGACGCTCTGCACCGATGCGGATAGGGGGCCGCGGAGATACCGAGGCCCTGAACCAGGCTGCTGATCGTCGAGGTCGCTACCTCTGGCCTGACGGTTCGACACCGTCACCACAATGATCATGGTGTCCGCTGAGACAGTGACTCGTTTCTTCTCATGGGGCGGTCGCGGGGATCGCCGATCATGGAAAGAGCACTCACCGATGACGCAGCCCGTTCGTATCGTTTTCCGCTCCGCACTGCGCGACGCGCCCGCCGTCGGCGAGGGTCTGCGGGTGGCGCTGTACCAGGGGCAGGGGCCGGTAGGCAGCCGGGAGGCGGTGCAGCAGAACATGGACCGCCTGGTTGAGGTCACCGCTCTGGCTGCGGCCTACGACTGCCAGGTGGTGGTGTTTCCCGAGAAGTACACCACCGGCTACGCCCTCGGCCCCGGCCAGTGCCGGGAACTGGCAGAGCACCGCGAGGGGCCCTCGATCGACCGGGCCCGGCTGGCCGCCAAAGAGAACAGCCTGTCCGTGGTCCTGCCCTACCCCGAACGCGACGGGAGCGACTTCTACGACTCCATCAGCGTGATCGCCGCCGACGGGCAGGTGGCCGCCAACTACCGCAAGACCCACTTGTACGGCGCCGCAGAACGACGCAACTACTCCTTCGGTCAGGACCTGCCGCCCCTCGTGACGATCAACGGCATCACGGTAGGCGTACTGAACTGCTACGAGTGCGAGTTCCCGCCGCTGTACCAGTACCTGGCCGAGCACGGTGCACAGATCGTGCTCGGCCCCACCGCGGCCGACGGCCACTTCCGTCTGGCTGACGGCACCATGAGCCGCGTTCCGTACCAGGACGCCACCCGCCACATCATCCCCGCCATGGCCAGCGTCTGGCGTCTGTTCGTCGCCTACGCCAACCGCCGCGGCTGGGAACAGGTCCCCGCCGGCGCCTGGCAGTACCAGGGAAACTCCGGCATCTGGGGACCCGACGGCGAACCGCTGGTGGTGGCCACCGTTGAGGACCGCCACCAGGACTGCCTCCTGATCGCCGACTGCCTGCCCGCGACCATCCCGCCCTTCAGCCCTGAGGGTCACCACCCCACCGACAACCGCCTGGCCCTCAATCCGGCCCTACGCCCCGCCCACTGAGAACGGAAGCCTGCCACCTGGCAATGCACGCAGCGTCACCGTCCAGGGCCGGATAACTCCCCACTGACTGGCCGCCAGTGGGGAGTTATCCGGCCACTCTCAAACTGCCGCATGCCTGAATCGTGCGTGCTGACGGGACCGTGCTGGACCCGACCTGGGATGACGCACCCGGCCGCGCCTACATCGGCATTCCGATCGCCAACTCCCGGCTGTGGCCCGTTGACGGTGGAGGCTTGCTCCAGGACTTCGACCGGACCTTGCCGTTGCTGCGCGACGACATCCCGCGAAGTGCGCTTGGTGATCCAGACTGCCCGCTGACCGCGGAAGGGCACTCGTGGGCAACGACCACGGGAAACGCTCTCCGGCATCCCGGTAAGTGCCGGTGCCAGAGAACCGGGGCACCATCTGCCAGCGAGTTTCGTCGGTCCCCCTGCCTGCAGCTGCGTGGCGCGTCGCCTGCTCCGGGGCCTTCTCCGTTCACGAGGCACAGGGATGGGGTCGGGCTGTCGGCTTCTGGATGGGCGCGGGTTCAGACGTGGCCCGCCAGACCAGCCGAGGACCAGACCTGTCAGCGGCTGCACGAGCCCGCCCGCGCCGCTACGGGCACCAGGTCCTCTGCCCCGCCGCCCTCGCCGTCAACTCCTCTGCCCCATCCGCCCGTTGCTGGGACCGGGATGATCTCTCCGACGAGTCGCCGCGACATAAGCGCGACAGCAGCAGGCGATGGTAGGCACTCGCCCTGCCGAGGAGTGGCGATGACCCAGGACGGCTATCGGGACCTGCGGGTCCCGGATGACAGCGGACAGCCGGCACGTGAGGAAGTCGCCCGGCTGATCTACGCCTTCGACGCGACCGCGGACGAGCGCCGCACCCGCGCCGACTACCTCCAGGTCGCCGACAACGCGCTGGCAGTCCTCGCCCAGGGGTGAAGGCCGCAGACCGTCCGCCGTACCGATGCTTCGGGCTATCGGTCACCAGCCCGTCCGGACACCTCGGCCCGGGTCCCGGGGCGGACGCGGAAGCGAGCGGACAGCCAACAGCGTGCACAGCGTCGCCATGGGCAGCTCGGCGCCCATGGCCATCACGACGGCCGTGGTGAACTCGGTGCCCGCGGCCGAAGTTGTCACATCGAACCAGGCATCGGTGACCAGGAGGGCGGCGGTGGCCGTGGCCGTGAGAGCGCAGCGGGGATCCCCGCGCAGCAGCAGCCGACCGGTGGTGGCCAGACCGAGCGCCTCAAGGGCGTCGAGTCCCACCCAGGCGGTCGACCAGTGACGGACGCGCGTGGTGCCCGGCAGGGTCTTCGCGAGGACGACGAGCCAGGGCAGCATCGCGACGCCGCAGCCGACCAGCGCCAGGCCGAGGCAACGGGGCTCGCCACCGCGCCACTTAGGTCGCGACGACGGCCCAGGACCGGGCGTCGTCTCCGCGTCGTACGGAACTCCGGTCTCCTGGAGTTCGGTGACCGTCCGCCCCGCGGACCGCGGCTGCTGAGGCGTCTGCTCACGGTGGGCTCCCGGATCTTGCGCGTGTGGTGCGTCCATGGCGTCTTCCACCCCGTCTCTGTCAGTACCGCAGCGGGTCTGCGGCCTGGTGGAAACAGCGTGGCTGCGGGGCGCGCGAAGGTCAGTAACGGACGGATCCGGCTTCGGGGTGGTGCGGACTTCACCATCGAACCTGAAGACAGGTGCATGGTCCCCGCCCCACCTGGAGCTTTACGGTCGGTCCATGACGCTCCCCTCCGTACTCGGACCGCCCCGCCGTCTACTGCGACGACGGGCCAGGACGGCCCGGCAGGACACCGCCTTCCTGGCCGCGGGTGTGGTGCCGCATCTCGCCGCGATACCGGCGTGGCTGTGGCTCGGGGCCAAGCCGATCGTCAGATCGGCGCACACGCCTTGGGACATCGTTCCCGGGCTGGTCGCCGTCGTCCTCCTGCTCCTCCTGGTCGCGCTGCCGCTGACGGCGGCTCAAAGGTGGCGTCATCAAGAACTGCTCGGAGCGGACATCCCTCGCTCCCCGTCGGCCTCGGCAGCGGCGGCGGCGGGACAGCGTCTGGGGCCGCATCACCTGCTCCGTCTGTTCACTTCCGCGCAGACCTGGCGGAAGGCCGCCTACCACACGCTCCTTGGGCCGCCTCTCGCCGCCGCGGAAGTGCTGGTCCTGGCCGTATGGGGCACCGGAATCGGGTGCGCCACCGTCTACGGGTGGATGTGGGCCACGCACACGGGACTCACCCAGGCGGCATACGTCACCGCGGTAGGCGTGCTGCTCCTCGCCGCGGCGCCCCCGCTCGCCGCGACGGTGACCCGGTTGGAGACGCGCGCGGCGCGGGCGCTGCTCGGGCCCAGCCGTGCGCAGCGACTCGAGCGGCGGGTCACGGATCTCGCCGTCAGCCGCGCCGACCTGGCCGAGGCGGCCGACGCCGAGCGCCGCCGGATCGAACGCGATCTGCACGACGGCACTCAGCAGCGCCTGGTCTCCCTCGCGGTCAATCTGGGGCTGGCCAGGGCGACGCTCACGGACCTGCCGGACGAGGCGCGCAGGGTGATCGACGAGGCGCACCGTGAGGCGAAGGAGGCCATCAGCGAACTGAACGACCTCGTCCGCGGACTGCATCCCGCGGTGCTCGACGATCGCGGCCTCGACGCGGCGCTGTCCGGCCTGGCCGCCCGGGTACCGTTGCCCGTACGCCTCCACGTCGACCTGGACGGGCGTGTGGCGCCCGGCGCCGAATCGGTCGCGTACTTCGTCGTCTCCGAGGCGCTGACCAACGTCACCAAGCACGCCCGCGCCACACGCGTGGACGTAAGCGTACGGCGGACCGGAAAGGTGGTGCGGGTGGAGGTCACCGACGACGGTGTGGGTGGCGCCGACACGGCCGCCGGCACCGGGCTGACCGGGCTGGCGGGGCGCGTCGGTTCCGTCGACGGCGTCTTCCGGATCAGCAGCCCCGCCGGAGGCCCGACCACTGTCGCCGCGGAGCTGCCGTGGGAGTCGCTGTGCGAGCGGTGATCGCCGAGGACTCCGTGCTGCTGCGGGTGGGGCTGGTCAAGGTGCTTGAGATGGCGGGCTTCGAGGTCAGGGCCGAAGTGGGTGACACCGAGGCGCTGTTGGCCTCGGTCGGGGAACACCGGCCCGATCTGGCCCTGATCGACGTCCGCATGCCGCCCGGTTTCACCGACGAGGGAGTGCACGCGGCGCTGGCAATCCGGCGGCAGTGGCCGGCGACGGCCGTCGTGCTGCTGTCCCAGTACGTCGAGGAGCGGTACGCCGCCGACCTGCTGACCGCCGACACCAGCGGCGTGGGCTATCTGCTCAAGCAACGCGTCGCCGACGTCGAGGAGTTCGCCGCGACAGTACGGCGGGTGGCGGCCGGCGGCACGGCACTGGATCCGCAGGTCGTCGCCCAGCTGCTACTGCGCCGTGACAGTGACCCGCTGGAACGGCTGACGCCGCGCGAGCGAGAGGTACTCGCCCTGATGGCCGAAGGCCGCTCGAACGCCGCCATCGCCGGAGACCTGGTCGTCACCGACAGCGCGGTCGCCAAACACATCAACAACATCTTCGCCAAGCTCGACCTGCCCCCTGCGGACGGCCATCACAGGCGCGTCCTTGCCGTACTGCGTTTCCTGCACGCCGCCCCCAACTGACGGACCGTCACTTGAACGTCGGCTTCCCCTCCCGGCAGGGCCACCGGCAGCCCCACGGGCCCACCGCGAGACAAGCCACCTTGAACGAGACGCTTGTCACCCCAGTGGGTGACCGCACCCTCGACAACAGCCACCGGGCATAGAGGGTCAGGCCGGTGTGCGGACTTTTGGGCCGACTCGCCTGAGGGTGAGGAATGCCTGAGCGGCCATGACGAGGGTGACGTGGTGGTGCCAGCCGCGCCAGGTGCGGCCCTCGAAGTGGTCCAGCCCGAGGCCATGCTTGAGCTCGCGGTAATCGTGCTCGATCCGCCAGCACATCTTGGCCCACCGCACCAGGTCAGCGGCCATCGCGGACGAGTTGAGGTGCAGCCAGAAGACGGTCCGCCGCTGGTTGCACTGCTTCAACTGCTTGGGCCTGGACGGACTGGAAGATCTGGGCGGGCAGGGCCGCAAACGGCGGAACGCTCAAGGATCATCGGCCTGGTCAAGCAGGCGCCGCTGGGTCGACTGACCGTGTAGGCCGACGGCGAGCTGCCGCGGAGGATGAGTCCGGGCCGCCAGAGTGGACCCTAGGCGCACTGGCCGCCGAAGCCAGGAAGCTAGGCATCGAGGTCGGCCGCAGCCAGGTCCGCCGGATCCTGCTGGCTGAGGGGGTGCGCTGGCGCCGCACCCGGTCCTGGACGAGGTCGAGAGACACAGAGTTCGAGGGAAAAGGACAAGGATCATCGAGCTCTACACCTGCCCGCCGGAGGGCGCGACGGTCGTCTGCGCCGACGAGCTCGGATCGGTGATCCCCCACACGTTCCCGCCGGCGCCGGGCTGGTCGCCGGACGGCCGCCGCATCAAGTCCGAAGTCGACTACGGTCGCGGACCGGCGAAGACCTGGGTCTACGGCGCACTGCGAGTACAGGACGGATACGAGGTCACCATGACCGCTTCCTCCCGCAACAGTGCCTTCTAGCAGCAGTTTCTTCACATCGTCGAGGCAGCCAATCCCACCAGGGACATCAACGTCGTCACCGACAACCTGTCCTCGCACAACAGCCTGTCCATCCGGACGTCGCTGAAGGGCCACCCCAGAATCCAGCACGTCTTCATCCCCGTCGGCGCCTGCTGGCCCAACCTCCAGGAAGGCTGGTGGCGCATCTTCCGCAAGGCCGCCCTCGCAGGCCAGTCCTTCACGGGACCAGCCGAGATCGAACACGCCACCCGCCTTGCAACATCCCAGCTCAACACCCGAGCCCAGCCCTGGGTATGGGGCAGACCCGCACCACCAACTCGCCTGCTACGGCGCCGATATGTGTACATTCAATGAGGAATCCAGCACTAGTTACCCGTTGCAAGGCGGTTGAGGACTTCCACCGGAGTGAAGCTCCAGCCGACGAGGCGTGGTCCGCTCCAGTTGATGCCGATCATGTATCCCTCTCGGGCTGCATCAGGCAGGTCGCGATCGCGCCAGGCATCCAGGGACATGGATTCAACACTTCGAAGATCAGCCGGTGGCCGTTCATCTATGCGGGCACCATCCCGATGCCGGAGCAAACCCCCGGATCAGGTCGAACCCGTACACCATCTCCATGGACGCAACCCCGGGCTTCCTGCGCCATCCCGGACAAACCGGACTACTCCGCTCTGGCGGGCCTCTCGGAAGAATGCTGCCGCTTGCGAACCACTGTGACTCATGTCGCGTGAGCCTGGCGTTCCCCGTCACTCATTTTCGTTGGCGGTTCTTAATGCCGTCGGCCGACGATGGGGACTGCCGCAGGCCCGAGGCCGTTTCCGGGGGCGGGTGGGAGGAGGCGCCGACCGTGGACCTCGTGGCGTACTGCGGGTTCACCCGGGGAGGCCAACAACCCGTCGTCAAGATGTTGAGTGCGTAGGCGCGGGCCACCAGGGCGGAGCGGTTGGGGGCCTTGAGTTTCCGCATCATCACGCTGATGTGGTATTCGATCCCGTGACTGCTGAGACCGAGCCGCGAGGCCAGTTGCTGAGTGGACAACCCGTACGCCACTCCTTCCAGAACGTGCGCGGGGACCTCGGCCAGCGCCACCGGCGCCGGGGCCAGGGCGAGCGGGGTGCTCTGCTCGGTGTTCGGGATGACGAGCACGAGCGCGGCCCAACGGGCGCAACCGGCGCAGGAGACGAACGGCACGGTGTTGACGGAGATGGCCGTGACCAGGCAGTCGTTCTCCTCCCCGTCCGCGCCCAACAGCGTCGCGGGGACGCTGAAGTCCCCGTGCCTGCCGTCGAGGAGCTGCCACAAGTGCTCTTGTAAGTTCTCCCTGGCCGTCGGGTGGAAGTACCGCGACAACGGCTCACCTCGGGCCTCTGCGCGCGTGAGGCTGATCTGCTCACAGAACGCGTCATTGGCCTCCACGATCCGCAGGCCGGCATCGAGGTGAATCGTGCCCAGTTCTGCGGCAACCCCTGTCGGGGTCTCCGGCGCCGGTCTGACGGCGGCTCGCACAGTGGGGGGATCCGGGCGCTCGTTCGCAGACAAAGCAGTACCTCTCTCGCGTGGCGCGATGCCTGAGGGGTGGGGGGCAAGGCTCGGAGGATGTGAGGTTCGGCGCGAGGCGAGGGCGCGGAGTTCGCGGGAGCCTCCGGACACGTAGACCGCTGCGCTCGCCCCTCTGGGAAACGGCGCGATTCGGCTTCGGGTGACCTATTTCAGGGGCTGAAATTCAGGACGAAGGAAACACTGCCAAACAGAGGTTCGATTCCATCCGGCAGGATGAAACACCTCAGTTTGCCTTGCAGGAACGGCAGTTGGTCAAGAGAGCGGTTCTGTGTGATGGCGCACGTACCGGTCAGCGCGCCATCACACGACACAGAGACCCGCCATCGGGTTCAAACCCTCGACCGGGCAAGGTTGCACAAGGAATGGGTCAACACGTCGGAAGGTTTCTAATAGACCCGCCAGTAACCCGGAATATTGATCTCCCCGGACCAGAAATCCCACACATCCCCGCCAGGATGCGTCCCATTTTTCACGTTTTGTCAAGCGGGGCTAAGGGTTTTCGTAGTCGACCCTCGAAGCTTGAACCTTGTATGGTCGCATTGCCCTCTCCGAAGGGCGGCCGTTTTGCGGTCACGCATGCCTGCGCCTCCCCTTTTTCACGTCCATCGGCGACATGAAAGGGCGTTCAAAAATGATCAGCACGGTCTACGGAAAGACGGTCCGATCGGCAACACAGGGGACTGCATCATGAACATCGAGACAACCATCGCCCATATCCTGGTCGACGACCTGTTCGTGGAAGTTCCACCCTCCCAGATCGGCCCGGACGACAGCCTGCGGGACGTCCTCGGGGTTGACTCTCTCGGATTCACCGAGCTCCGTGCCCAGTGCGAGCACGCGTTCGACATCACCATCTCCGACGAGGATTTCGTGCCGGAGCACTTCTCCTCGATCCGAACTCTGACGAACCTGGTGGCCGGCCTCCGCGCACCCCTGCCCGACACGGCGGGCAACCGGTGACCGGGACGGACACCGGGGCCCGCACACCCAGGACGATGGGGTTCACAGAGCTCAAGGGATGGCTGCGCCATCGTCATCCTATGATTTATCTGGACCGTATCCTCGACTACGAGCCCAGGGAATACGTCACGAGCCTCATGGCCGTGTCCGGACAGACGGACGCCATTTCCGGGCATTTTCCGGAGCGCGCCATCTTTCCGGCCAGCCACATGATGCAGGCGATTGCCCAGTCGGCAATCATTCTGGCCCAGTTGTCGACGTCACCGCTGACAGACGAAGAAATCACCTTGATCGGATCGGTCAAAGCAAGATTCACTCACGTGGTCGTCCCCGGCGACCAGATCATCTTCACGACCCGATGTGAAAGCCTTCGTGACAATGTCCTCGTGTTCTCCTGCCGAGCGACAGTTTCCGGAAAGCCGGTTGCCATGACACGAGGAACGCTGGTCCGCACTAAGATCACGGATCTGGGCGAGCAATTGTGGTGACCACCGACCCTCATATATGGGTCACCGGAATGGCTTGGTCGACCGCCCTCGGTCCAGATGTGAACACCGTGTGGAAATCCCTTCTTGCCAACCTCTCCGGCATCACCGAGGTCGACTTCCCCTTTCCCCTGCGCGGCACACTCGCCGCGACCGTGTCCGCCGTCCCGCTGGACCTGCCTGCGTGGAACCGCCAGCAAGAGATCACGCGCACCACACTGTCGAGAGCACTGGTGGACGCGGGAATCGACGCCGGCGACCCGCGTCTTCTCCCCGTACTGGGAACCAGCTACGGCCCTCACCTCGAACTGCCCGACGTCACCTCCATGTCACGATGGTCTGCCACGGCGGTACGCGACGCCGGCTGTGTGGCGAATCCCGTCACCGTCACCACTGCCTGCTCCGCTGGTTCCGACGCCCTCCTGGCCGGGCTTGCCCTTCTGCGGGAAGGCGCCGCGGAACTGTGCGTGTGCGGAGGGGCGGACGTGCTCACCCCTGGGAAGCGGCTCGGCCACTCACGCCTGGGCACCATGTCCCCCGACGACCTTCGTGCGTTCGACGTCCAGCGCAGCGGTACCGTCCTCGGCGAGGGCGCGGCGTTCCTGGTGTTGGAGCCGGCGACACAGGCCCGTGCCCGGGGAGCCCGACCGCGCGGAGTCATCGCCGGGGCAGGATCCTCGAACGACGCCGCCAGTGCCACGGCTCCTGACCCCTCCGGCAGGAACGTGGTCCTCGCCGTCCAACGCGCCCTGCGGAACGCCGAACTCTCCCGGGAGGACGTCACCCTCGTCAGCGCACACGGTTCGGGGACACCGGTGAACGACGATACCGAGGCTCGGGCCTACAAGCAGTTGTTCACCGACGTACCCAGCCCGCCCGTGCTGTTCGGGACCAAGGGATCGTTCGGGCACGCCCTCGGGGCGACCGGCGCCATCGAGGCGATGACCGTTCTCCAAGCCCTCGACACGGGCTGGGCGCCCCCCGTGCACGCCCTGCGCGATCCCATCCCGGGCCTCCGCCTGCCGATCCCGTCGGAACGACCCATGCCGGTCGCTCCGGGCGCGGGGATCAGCGTGACGCTCGGCTTCGGCGGCTTCAACACCTGTCTCGTTCTCCAGGGACCGGAAAGCGCGGCAGCATGAACGAGTCGATCGCCCGGCTGAACACCGAAGGCCTGGACATCGTCGGTCGGGGAGTCGCCACCCCATCCGACCCGTCGGGTGCACGGAGCAGGCAGCGGACATCCGTCTACGCGGACCCCCTCTCGTGGCTGGTGCTCGACGCTGTGCGGCACGCGATCGACGGCCACAGCGAGGAACTCCTGTCCTCGCGGGAGTTCGTCGGACATGTCGTCGTGAGCGATCACTGCACCACGCACACGATGCGGGGGATCGCGGCGACGCTGGCCGCGGGCCGGATCTCGCCGCTTCGATTCTCCGGAGCGAACCCGGGCTCGGTCTGCAGCCTTCCCTCCCAGTTCCTCGGGTTCAGCGGCCCCAGCATGACCCTCTCGATGCCGCCGGCGCGGGGCCTGCCACCGGCATTGGCCATCTGCCGCGCCTGGCTCCGAGAGGGTTCGGCTACTCACATGCTTCTCACATCCCACGATGCGGACGCCTCCGGCCACCGCGTCACCACCACGGTGCTCCGGGAGACCCGAAAGGGGGACTGACGTGACGACCGCCCTCACCATCGAAACGGACACCGTACGTCAGTTCCTCTGCACCCTCGTCCAGGTGGAGCGGCCACAGGCCGAACTCCCCGACTTCGACACCGTCATGGACGAGGTGAGAAGGCTCGGCATCGGACCCGGACGGGCCGTACTGGTGGCACTGCCGCACGGCGGGCAGTTCCTCACCGTGCTGCTCGCCCTGCTTGCCCGGGGCGCGGTTCCGATACTCCTGCCGCCCTCGGCCCCACCGTCCAGGATCGAACGCATGGCCCAGGCACTCGGGGCCGACGTACTCGTCGCGCCTCGAATCCAGGCCGATCTGGCGGGTGGTGAACCATCGCACACGATCGCCAGGACCATCCAACTGACCTTCCTGCGCGACCTGGTGACCGACAGCTACCTGCCAGGCGAGATCATCCTGCTCACTTCCGGTACGTCCGGTGTGTTCAGCGGCTGTCTGCATCGGGTCGACTCCCTCCTGCGCAACGCCGCCCGCCACGTGCGGTCCATCGGCCAGACCTCCGCCGACAGGGTGCTCGTCAACCTGCCCATGCACTACTCCTACGCCTTCGTCGCGCAGGTCCTGGGAACCCTTGTCTCGGGAGGCACAGCGGTCATCGCGGGGCCGCCGTTCACACCGGCGCACTACGAGCGGACCCTTCAGGACCACCAGGTCACGGTGTCCTCCCTGACGCCCACTCTGGTGGAGTCGTGGCGTCGCGTCGGCCGTAAACTCCCTGCCCCGTTGCGCGCCCTGACTGTCGGGGGTGGCGGGCTCGACGCCTCGTCCGTGGCGAACGTACTGGAACACAACCCGAACCTGGAGTTGTACCTCACCTACGGGCTCACCGAGGCCGGCCCCCGCGTCTCCACCCTGGCCGCCCACCTGGAGCCACCCCGCCGGTACTCGTCCGTCGGGCTCCCCCTGCCCGGCGTCCGAGTACGTCTCCGCACGGACAGACCGGACGACCACGTCGGTGAACTGATCGTCGAGACGGACACCGGCATGCTTCGCCGGGTCGGTCGGCGCGATGAGTCCGCGTGCCCGGTCGGCGACGGCAGAACGTCGATCAGCACCGGCGACATCTTCGCGATGGACGACGACGGCTACCTGTTCTTCCGCAGCCGACGACCGACCTATGTGATCAGCCGCGGCGAGAAGGTCTCGTTGAGGTCGGTCTGTGAGATAGCGGAGACGCTCCCCGGCATCCGGGGAGCGGAAGCGTGGACACACGAGAGCGCCTCGGGCGACGTCGTCTTCACCCTCGACGTCTACTGCGCCGACGACTCGATCGACGAACGGGAAGTGCGGCGGCGGCTGGCGAAGGTTCTGCTGCGCAGCGAGCAGCCGGCGCATCTGCTGATTCACCCCGCAGCGCAACTGGGTTGGCGAAAGTCCGTCGCCAAGTAGCGGAGGTTGACCATGGAACTGCTCCCCATATCGCTCGTGGTCTCGGGAGATTCGCCGCACGAGCTCACGGCGGCAGCCGACGAGTTGCGCAAGGAAGTCGAGACGACCCCGGCCGAAGCCCTGCCGCAACTCGAACACCGTCTCCTGACCACGGCCCACGCCGATCACCGCGGCGCGGTCTTCGCAACCGACCGGGCCGGACTCCTCGGCGGGCTCACCGCCCTCGCCCAGGGAAGATCCGCACGGAACGTGCTCACAGGAACCGCGGACGTGGGCCGCAAACCCGTGCTGGTATTCCCCGGGCAGGGCCTTCAATGGCCCGGCATGGCGGAGGAGTTGCTGACGTCCGTGCCCCAATTCCGGGAGCACGTCGACAGGTGCGCCCAGGCCCTGTTCCCTCATCTCGGCTGGGATCCGGGCGCCGCGCTCGTCGAACGGGAACACCTCACACGGCTCTCCGCCATCCAGCCCGTCCAGTTCGCCCTCTCCTCGGCTCTGGCGGACCTGTGGCGCGGTCTGGGACTCCACGAGGCGGCAGTACTGGGACACTCCGTGGGCGAGATCACCGCGGCCCATGCCTCCGGGGTGCTCGACGTCGAGGACGCGGCCAAGGTGCTCGTCCTGCACGGCGCCGCGCTCACCCGCCTCGAAGGCCAGGGTGCCATGGCGTCGGTCGCGGCCTCCGCCGAACGCGTCCGCCCGCTGCTGGCCGACTGGAGCGGCCGTCTGGACATCGCCGCCGTCAACAGCGCCCGGAACGTAACGGTCAGTGGTGACACGGAAGCCGTCGAAGAATTGCTGGCGGAGCTGAAGGCGCAGGGCCTGTGGGCCTGGCGGGTGCCGGGCATCGATGTCGCCGGACACTCCTCCCAGGTGGAGGCCCTGAGGGAGTTCGTACTCGACGGGGTTCCGCTCACGTCCGCAAAGACGCCCCGCGCCGCCTTCTATTCCACCGTCACGGGCACCCGGCTGGAGGGCAACGGGCTCACCCCCCTGCACTGGTTCCGGAGCCTGCGCGACACGGTCCTGTTCGAACCCGCCGTCCGCGCGCTCGTCGAGGACGGCCACCGGCTCTTCATCGAGGTCAGCACCCACCCCGCGCTGACGACGGTCATCGGCGAGACCCTCCGGAGCACGGGCGTGACCGGCGCCGTGATCCCCACGCTGGACCGCCGAAAGGACGACAGGGCGAGCCTCCTCCACGCCCTCACCCACGCCTTCGTCAACGGAGTGCCGATCGCCTGGAACACGGCATACGAACGGCTCTTCCTACGGCCTCGGCCCGCGGTGGCGCCCTCCCGCCGGCCGGAACCGCTCGCGGAAACCGCCGTCCCGGCTCCGGCCGGTGCCGAGTTCGTCGAGCGCACGGCCCTGCGCCGCGCCTCATCGGCCGAACAGCGGGACGATCTGGTCAACCTGATAGCCCGTGCGACGAGCGCGGTGCTCGGCCACACCTTCTCCGTCGGTACCCAGACATTCCTGGAGATCGGTTTCACCTCCCTCGGCGTGGTCGAGTTGGCCGCCGCGCTGTCGGCGGCCACCGGTCTCGATCTTCCCGCGACCCTCGTCTTCGACCACCCCACACCACATGCGCTCGCCACACACCTGCGGCGAGAACTCGGCCCGGAACCCGGGCAGGACAAGCCGGTCGCCCTCGAATCCGGGCACAACGCGCCAAGCACCCATGTGGGCTCCCGCACCGCAAAGGCGGAGCCGATCGCGATCGTCGGGATCGGCTGCCGGTATCCCGGTGAGGTCACCGGCCCGGACTCACTGTGGAACCTGGTGCTGGCGGGCCGCGACGTGGTGGGCGACCTCCCTGCCAACCGTGGCTGGGACACCGAGAGCCTGTACGACCCCGTCCCTGGGCGCGTCGGCAAGGCTTCCTCACGCACTGGCGGATTCCTCTACGACGCCGCCGACTTCGACGCGGGGTTCTTCGGCCTCTCGCCGCGCGAGGCGACCGCGATGGAACCGCAGCAGCGCCTGCTTCTTGAGGTCTCGTGGGAAGCTCTCGAACACGCGGGCCTCGACGCGGAGTCGCTGCGCGGCACCGACACCGGGGTGTTCGCCGGTGTGATCGCCCAGGAGTACGGTCCACGCCTGCACCAGGCCTCCGACGACGTTGCCGGGCATGCCTTCATGGGTACGGCGGCATGCGTGGCATCGGGCCGGATCGCCTACACCCTGGGTCTGGAGGGCCCGGCGATCACGCTGGACACAGCCTGCTCCTCCTCCCTGGTGGCCATTCACCAGGCCTGCCAGGCCCTGCGCAACGACGACTGTCGGCTGGCCTTGGCGGGCGGCGCGACCGTGATGTCCGGGCCCGGCGTGCTCGTCGAGTTCTCCCGGCAACAGGTGCTGGCCCCGGACGGCCGGTGCAAGGCGTTCTCGGCGTCCGCCGACGGCATCGCCCTGTCCGAGGGCGTCGGCATGCTGGTACTGGAGCGGTTGTCCGACGCCCAGGCCAACGGGCATCCGGTCCTGGCGGTGATCCGTGGCAGCGCGGTCAACCAGGACGGCGCCTCCAACGGCCTGACCGCGCCCAGTGGTTCGGCACAGCAACGCGTGATCCGCCAGGCTCTTGCCAACGCCGATCTGGCCCCTTCCGACGTGGACGCGATCGAGGCGCACGGTACGGGGACCCTCCTCGGCGACCCGATCGAAGCCCACGCGCTGCTGGCGACGTACGGCCACGGCCGACCCGCCGAACGGCCGGTGTGGCTCGGTTCGATCAAGTCGAACATGGGTCACACCCAGGCCGGCGCGGGAGTGGCCGGCCTGATCAAGATGGTCATGGCCCTGCGGCACGGGCTGCTCCCCCGCAGCCTGCACGTCGACGCGCCCTCCACGCAGGTCGACTGGTCGAGCGGCACAATCCGGTTGCTGACCGAGCAACGCCCCTGGCCGGACACCGACGGCCGCACCCGGCGCGCCTCCGTGTCCTCGTTCGGAGTGTCCGGCACCAACTGCCATGTGGTTGTGGAGCGAGCCCCTGTCTCGTCGACGCCCGCCCCGGACAATGCCCCGGGCGGGAGCACCGGCACACCACCGGAGGTTGCGTGGCCGGTCTCCGCGAAGACGGAGACGGCACTACGCGCCCAGGCCGACCGGCTGCGACGGCATGTCGCCACCCGCCCCGAGCTCACCCCCGTCGACGTGGGCCACTCGCTGCACAGCACACGGAGCAGGTTCACCCACCGCGCCGTGGTCTGGGGACGAACCCGCGACCAGCACGTGGAGGCCCTGCACGCCCTGGTCGAGGGCCGGGACCACCCCGGCCTCGCCCAGGGAGTGGTGCCTCCCCCGGGGCCCGGAAAACTGGTGCTCGTCTTCCCCGGCCAGGGCACCCACTGGTCCGGCATGGGCATGGGCCTGTACGACGCCTTCCCGGTGTACCGGCAGGCCCTCGACCAGGCCGACGAGGCCCTGCGGCCGTTCACCAGCTGGTCGGTCGTGGATGTACTGCGCGATGAACCCGGCGCACCCGCGCTCGAAGGAGTGGACGTCGTTCACCCCGCGTCGTTCGCGGTGATGGTCGCCCTCGCCCGGCTGTGGCAGTCCTTCGGTCTCGTGCCGGACTCCGTGGTGGGGCACTCCCAGGGCGAGATAGCCGCCGCCCACATCGCCGGCGCCCTCACATTGCGGAACGCGGCACAGTGGGTCACCCTGCGCTCGCGAGCGCTGACCGCCCTCGCGGGCACCGGAGCCATGGCCACGCTCGGGCTGCCCGCCGACCGGGCCCACCAACTCATCGACCGGTACGACGGTCACATCGGCATCGCCGCCGTCAACAGCCCCACGTCCACGGTCGTTTCCGGGGACCCCGCCACCATGACGGACCTGCTGCGGCGGTGCGGGACCGACGGGGTCCGGGCACGACGGATCGACGTCGACGTCGCCGGCCACTCCCGGCACATCGACGCGCTGCGCGACGAGGTCCTCGAACGGCTGGCGGACCTCACCCTCCACCCCACCACCGTCGATTTCCGCAGCACGGTCGACGGCCACCCCCACGAGACGTCACTCGCCGGCACGGCTCTGAACGCCCACTATTGGTACGACAACCTCCGCAACCCCGTGCGTCTCGCCGACACCACCCGTGCCCTGGCCGAACAGGGACACCGGACGTTCCTGGAGTGCAGCCCGCACCCGGTGCTCGTACCCTCCATCGAAGAGACCCTCGGCACCGACGCACTCGTCGTGGGCACACTACGCCGGACCAAGCCCCAGACGGGCGCCTTCACCAGCGCCATGGCGCGCCTGCACACCCATGGCCACAACCTCGACTGGAGCGCCGCCCACCCCAAGGCCGACCGGGTGGACCTCCCCACCTACGCCTTCGAGCACCGGCGCTACTGGCTCACCCCGGCGCCGTCGGCCGATGTGTCAGCAGCCGGGCAGCGCACGACGGACCATCCGCTGCTGGGCGCGGCCATCGACCTCCCCGACGACGGGGGCTTGCTCCTCACCGGCCGCGTCGGCCTGGCCAGCCACCCGTGGCTCGCCGACCACGCCGCCGCCTCGGTCGTCCTCGTGCCCGGTACCGCCTACCTCGACATGGCCCTGTATGCGGCCGACCTCACGGGACACCCCCATGTCGCCGAACTGACCCTCCACACGCCGATGGTGCTGCCCGAGCAGAACGCCCTCGACCTGCGACTCCGGGTCGGTCCACCCGACGACGACGGACACCGACCACTGACCCTGCACGCCCGCGCCCACACCGGCGCCGACATCGAGCCGCCCGCCTGGACCCTCCACGCCACGGCCCGGCTGTCCCGGGAAGCCCCGGTCCGGCCGCCGGTGGCCGGCCCGGCCTCATGGCCGCCCGCCGGTGCCCAGCCCCTCGATCTGACCGACCTTCGCAGCACGCTCGCGGCAGCCGGCTATGACTACGGCCCGGCGTTCTCCGGCCTGCGCGCCGCATGGCGGCAAGGCGACCACGTCTACACCGAAGCAGATCTCCCCGACGGGCTGGCGAGCGCCGGACACCTCATCCACCCGGCGCTGCTGGACGCCACGCTGCACCCCATCGCCCTCCCCGACCTCGCCGAGGACACAGCCGCCGGGCAGAGTGAACCACGACTGCCGTTCACCTTCGCCGGCATCACTCGTGTCGGAACTCCCGCCCGACACCTACGTGTTCACCTCCACCGTACGAAGCCCGACACCGTCAGCGTCATGGCCACCGACGCCACGGGTGCCCCGGTTCTGACCATCGACGCTGTGACCCTGCGCGGCACCACCGGCGACCATCTGCGCCAGCTGCTGGCCACCGCCCCCGAGCACGATCTGCTGCACCTCACCTGGACTCCCCTGCCCTCCGTCGGCATCCACACGGCCGACGCCCGGGACATCACCGCGTGGGCCGTGCTGGACACCGATCCCGAACTCTCCGCCGCCCTCGGCCCGGTCCCACGCCACGCCGGGCTGCCGGAGCTGCTCGCGGCCGTCGAGGCGGGATCACCGCCGCCCGAGGTCGTCATCTGGCCGCTGCCCGCCGCCGATGCAGCCGAGGACGGGGCAAGTGCCGCGCGCACCCTGTGCCAACGGGTTCTCCACTTCCTGCAGGCATGGCTCGCCGACGAACGCCTCACCCGCACCGTCCTAGCGGCCGTCACCCGCCATGCCGTCGCCACCGGCCCCCACGAGGTGCCCGACCTCTCCCACGCTCCGGCATGGGGTCTGCTGCACACCGCCCAGAACGAGAACCCCGGCCGGATCGTCCTGGTCGACACCGACAGCCACCCCCGCAACCCCGCCGCGCTGACCGCCGCACTGACGGCCGGTCATTCGCAGTCGGCCGTCCGCGACGGGCAGCCATACGTTCCCCGTCTGGCGCGGGTCGGTACGGCGGAGCTGCTCACCCCGCCGCCCGGAACGCCCCACTGGCGACTGGAGACCACGAGTGCGGGTGGCCTTGACCGGCTGGCCCTGCTGCCCGCTCCCGAGGCCGCCGCTGCGTTGGGACCCGGCCAGGTGCGTATCGACGTGCGGGCCGCCGCCATGAACTTCGTCGACACCGCCACCGCGCTCGGGCTGATCCCACCGCAGACCGGTCTCGGCGCGGAGGCCGCCGGTGTGATCACGGAGATCGGGCCAAACGTCGAAGGGTTCGCCGTGGGGGACCGGGTGGCGGCCCTCGCACAGAAGGCGTTCGGCCCGGTCGTGATAGCCGACCAACGCCTGTTGACCCGCTTCCCCGACGCCTGGTCCTTCGCGCAGGCCGCCGGAGTCCCGGTGGCGTTCGCCACCGCGTACCACGCCCTGGTGGACCTGGCCGACGTCCAGCCGGGCGAGACGGTCCTGATCCACGCAGCCGCTGGAGGCGTCGGCCAGGCCGCCACGCAACTGGTCCGCCATCTGGGCGCGATCCCCCTGGCCACCGCCCACCCCGGCAAGTGGGCCACGCTTCGCGGCCTGGGATATCCCGAAGAGCACATCGCGAACTCCCGCACCCTCGACTTCGCCGAGCGCTTCCGGGAGGTCACCGGCAGCCGAGGCGTGGACGTCGTACTCAACTCGCTGGCGGGACACTTCGTCGACGCGTCACTGGATCTCGTGGCCCACGGCGGACGCTTCATCGAGCTCGGCAAGACCGACATACGGGATGCCGAGCAGCTGGCCACGTCTCATCCACGCCTCACCTACCAGGCCTTCGACCTCCATCCCAGCGCCGGCCCCGACCGCATCGCGGGGATACTCACCGATCTGAACCACCTGTTCCGCACGGGTGTGCTCGCGCCCTTGCCGGTCACCGTGTACGGCATCCGCCACGCCCCCGACGCCTTCAGGCTGATGCAGAACGCCCGTCACACAGGCAAGATCGTGCTCGCCTTCCCCCGCCCGCTGGACCCCGACGGCACCGTCCTGATCACAGGCGGCACCGGCACGCTCGGCGGGCTCCTCGCCCAGCACCTGGTCACCACGCACGGCATCCGCCACCTGCTGCTGGCCGGCCGACGCGGATCCGACGCCGCCGGTGCCTCCGAGCTGCGTGCCGCCCTTGAGGGCACCGGCGCGAAGGTCACGATCGTCGCCTGCGACGTCTCCGACCCGGGGCAGCTGGGGCGCCTGCTGGAATCCGTACCCGCCGGGCATCCGCTGACCGGGGTGTTCCACACCGCGGGCACGCTGGCGGACGCCACCATCGGCAATCTGACCTCCGGTGATCTCGACGAGGTGTTCGCCCCCAAGGCCGACGCCGCCTGGCAGCTCCACGAGCGGACCAGGCACCTCGACCTGACCGCCTTCGTCCTGTACTCCTCGACCGCCGCCACGTTCGGCAACCCCGGCCAAGGCAACTACGTGGCCGCCAACACCTTCCTGGACGCCCTCGCCCACCTCCGCCGGCGCCAGGGGTTGCCCGCCACCTCCGTGGCCTGGGGATGGTGGCAACCGGTCACCGGCCTCACCGGCGCGTTGACCGACACCGACAACACGCGCATCGCCCGCCTGGGGCTCGCCCCCATCACGGCACAGCACGGGCACGCCCTGCTCGACACCGCGCTGGAACTGCCACATCCCGTCCTCACGGCCTCGCCCCTCGACCAGCGGACCCTCCACGCCAACAGCGAACTGGGCACTCTGCACCCCCTGCTGGACCGTCTGACCATCTCCCCGACCACCCGTCGCGCGGGCAGTCCCCCCGGCTCCACCCGAGATCTGCACAAGGACCTCGCGGACCTCGGCCCCGAACCGCGGCTACGCCGTCTGCGCACCCTGGTCACCACCCACGCCGCCGCGGTGCTCGGCCTCGACGACTCTTCGCAAATCCCGGCGGACCAGCCGTTCAAGATGTCCGGCTTCGACTCGCTCACGGCGCTCGAACTCCGCAACCGGCTGACCAGTGCCACCGGACTCCGGCTGCCGGCCACACTCATCTACGACCACCCCACGCCGGACGCCCTCGCCGACCACCTGAACGACCAGTTGTTCCCCACCGCCGAGGAGGTCCGGCCGACACCGGCCGAGGATGCCCGGATCCGCCGGGCCATCGCCTCGATCCCCGTCGCGCGCCTTCGCGAACTCGGTCTCCTCGACACCCTCGTGCAACTGGCGGACACCGACACGGTCCCTGTGCCCGCCCCCGGTCCGCACGGCGTGGAGGACATCGAGACGGCGAGCGTCGACGAACTCGTCTCGCTCGCATGGTCCGCGGAGGCGGCCGAATGAAAGCCGACCCGGGAGCAAGTGTCGTCATGTCCACCGACTCACCTCCACGGAGCCGAGCGTGAACAACACCCCTGAGGACATCGCCGAGGCACTGCGCCGCAGCCTCACGGCCAACGAACGGCTGAGGCGGACGAACCAGCAGCTGACCGACGCCGCGCGGGAGCCCGTCGCGGTGGTCGCGATGGGGTGCCGACTGCCCGGCGGAGTCGAGTCGCCCGAGCAGCTGTGGGAGTTGGTGGCCACCGGAGCGGACGCCGTCGGCGCATTCCCCACCGACAGGGGCTGGGACCTTGAGAACCTGTTCGCCCCGGTTCCCGAGGGAGCGGGCAGCTCCCCTTCCTTGGAGGCCGGGTTCCTGGCGGAGGCCGCCGGGTTCGACGCCGGGCTCTTCGGGATCTCCGACCGCGAGGCACTGGCGATGGACCCACAGCAACGCCTCCTGCTGGAGACCGCGTGGGAGGTGACGGAACGCGCAGGTATCGATCCGACATCGCTGCGGGGCAGCCTCACCGGTACCTTCGTCGGCACCACCCCCCAGGCCTACCTGCCCTCCTACGACCGGCCGGTCCCCGGCGCCGAGGGATACCGCCTGCAGGGCGGATTGCCCAGTGTCGCCTCCGGCCGCATCGCCTACACGCTCGGACTGAACGGGCCCGCCGTCACCGTGGACACCGCGTGCTCCTCCTCTCTGACCGCCGTGCATCTCGCCTGCCAGTCCCTGCGGGCCGAGGAATGCTCGCTCGCCATCGCCGGAGGCGTGACGGTCATGGCGACCCCGGAGGTGTTCGCCGAGTTCAGCCGGCAAGGAGGTCTGGCCGCGGACGGTCGGTGCAAGGCTTTCGGTGACGGCGCCGACGGTACCGGGTTCGCCGAGGGCGTGGGGTTGTTGCTGCTGCAACGGTTGTCCGACGCGGTAGAGGCCGGTCACCCCGTACTCGCTGTGATCCGGGGCAGCGCCATCAACCAGGACGGAGCCAGCAACGGCCTGACGGCGCCGCACGGCCCGGCCCAGGAACAGGTGATCCTCCAGGCGTTGGCGAGCGCGGGCCTGACGCCGTCCGACGTGGACGCCGTGGAGGGGCATGGGACCGGCACCGTGCTGGGCGACCCCATCGAGGCGAACGCCCTGATCAACACGTACGGCCAGAACCGTCCCGCGGACCGGCCACTGTGGCTTGGTTCGCTGAAGTCCAACATCGGGCACACCCAGGCGGCGGCCGGTGTCGCGGGGATCATCAAGACGGTCCTGGCCCTGCGCCACGGCGAACTGCCCAAAACCCTTCATGCCGACGTCCCGACCTCCAAGGTGGACTGGTCCAGGGGGGCGGTGCGGCCGCTCACCGAACAGCGTCCCTGGCCGGATCGCGGGCGGCCCCGTCGAGCGGGAGTGTCCTCGTTCGGCCTGTCCGGCACCAACGCTCACCTCATCCTCGAACAGGCACCACCGCCGCGTGCGGACAAGCCACGTGGCCCGGCTCCTTTCCCCGCGTTGACCGCTCCGGGGTTCATGTGGCCGCTGTCCGCCGCGTCACTCGACGGGGTGCGTGCCCAGGCGGCACAGCTCTCACGCGTTTTGACCGAGTCGCCCGAGGCGGAGGTCGACCTCGCCGCCGTCGGCTTTTCCCTCGCGACCACCCGGGCCCACCTCGACCACCGGGCTGTCCTGACCGCGGCGGACCGCACGGGAATGGTCACCGCCCTCGATGCGCTCGCGCACGACCGGTCCGCGGCCGGCGTCACCAGGGGGGTGCGCACTCCGTCGCGCGGCACCGCGTTCCTGTTCTCCGGCCAGGGCTGCCAGTGGCCGGGGATGGGCCGCGGTCTCCACGCGAACTCCCCGGTATTCGCCCAGGCGCTCGACGAAGCCTGCGCCCATCTCGACCCGCACCTCGAACACCCCCTGCAGAAGGTGATGTTCGCAAGTGACGACACCGCCGAGGCCACGCTGCTGGACCGCACCGATTTCACTCAGGCCGCCCTGTTCGCGCTGGAGGTCGCACTGTTCCGGACGGTCGAGAGCGTCGGTCTCCGCCCCGACTTCGTGGCCGGGCACTCCGTCGGTGAGATCGCCGCCGCCCACGTCGCCGGCGTCCTGTCCTTGCCCGACGCGGCCGAACTGGTCGCAGCCCGGGGCCGGTTGATGCGATCGCTGCCCGCCACGGGAGCGATGATCACCGTTGAGGCCCGTGAGGAGGAGGTCCTGGCCACCCTCTCCGGCTACGAGGACCGCGTCACCGTAGCCGCGGTCAACGCGCCGTCCTCGACGGTAATCTCCGGCGACCGCGACATCGTCGTACGAATGGGCGAGGAGTGGCGGGCCCGCGGTCGCCGTATCCACCGGCTGCGGGTCAGCCACGCGTTCCACTCCCCCCACATGGACCCGGTTGTCGCCGAACTCGGCCGTGCCGTGGCCGATCTGGGCTTCCGGGCCCCAGCCGTTCCCGTCGTCTCCACGCTCACCGGCACGGCACTGTCCGCGGCGGAGGCCTGTTCGCCCGGCTACTGGGCCCGTCAGGCGCGGGGGGCTGTCCGCTTCGCGGACGCCGTCGGGTGGCTGCGGGCTCAGGGCGCCACCGCCTTCGTCGAGATCGGACCTGACGCGGTCCTGACCGCGCTCGGCCAGTCAAGCGTCGGCGCCGCCCGACCGGTGGCCGGTAGGCCTGCCGTCACATGGACATCCACCCTGCGCAGAGGACGTGACGAGCCGCGGATTCTCACTGCCGCGCTGGCCCGCCTCCACGTCCGGGGAGCCCGGCTCGACTGGACACGGATCCTTCCCCGTGCGGGCCGTGCGGAACTGCCCACCTACCCCTTCCAGCACCGGCGCTACTGGCTCCGCACGCCAACGCGCGCCCACGCCGTCGGCGGGGGCCTGACCCCGCTGGCACATCCGTTCCTCGATGCCGGGATCGAACTCGCCGGTGAGGATGGCTGGTTGTTCACCGGTACGCTGTCGGGCCGGCAGCACCCATGGCTGCTCGACCACGAGGTGGGAGGCACCGTGGTCGCGGCGGGTGCGGCCACCGCCGAGATGGTGCTGTACGCCGGGACGCGGCTCGGCTGCGCCCGACTCGACGAACTCCTCCTGCACACCCCCCTGCCGCTGCCCGGGGAGCCCGTCGACATCCAGGTGCGCGTCGGACCGGCCCAGGCCGACGGGCGGCGCTCCGCGGACCTCTCCTTCCGCCTCCCGTCCGGTCCCGCCACTGTCGACGCCCCGGAGCGGGAGTGGACCCGCCACGCCACCGGCACCCTCGCGCCAACCGATACCGCCGTGCCCGTGTGGCCCGATCTCAGGGTCTGGCCCCCCGCAGACGCGGAGCCCGTCGACATCCACTCGTTGTACGGGCACCTCGCCGAACTGGGCATCACCTTCGGCCCTGCCTTCCAACTGGTCACAGCCGCTTGGCGGCACGGCGCAGACACCTATCTCGAAGCCCGTCTGCCGTCGGGCGATGCCGGGACACGCGCTGCCTTCGACGTCCATCCCGCCCTGCTGGACGGGGGCCTGCAGGGCTGCCTCGTCGAAACGGTGACCGCCCCGGCCGACGAGCGGCGGGCCCGGATGATCCTCTCTCTCACCGGCATGCGGATCCACACCCGGGGCGTCACCGCGGTACGCGCCCATCTGTCGGCCACGACACCCGCCGCGTCCCCGCCCGGCCACAGCACGTACGCGTGCCGGATGACCGACGACAAGGGCAAGCCCGTCGCCACGATTGAGTCGCTGGCACTTCGGGCCGTCGACCCGTGGACGATCGGGGGTGCCCGTGGCCACCGGCGACCTCCCTATCTCCTGGCCTGGCGCGAGGCCGCCATCGCTGCCTCCCGGCCGCCACGCGCCGCGTGCTGGATCGTCCCCGACGACATCCCGTCCTGGCTTCCGCACGACTGTCGGCCGAGCGAGGTGAACCCCCGGGTGTTCACCGGTGTCTGCCCCGCGGTCGACGCCCTCACCGTCCGCCCGGGCGATGACGTGGCGATCCTGGTGTGCGCCGAACGCTCAGGCGTGGCAGTGCCGGAGGCCGCACATCGTTCTGCCCGAGACCTCCTTGCCGTCGTCCAGAGGTGGTTGGCCGACGCGCGGACCGTCGGCCAGTTCCTGGTGGTCATGACGCACGGCGCAGTGGCGGCAGGAGACACGGACGACGTACCCGGCCTCGCTCAGGCACCGGTGTGGGGTCTGCTGCGCACGGCCCAGTCCGAGCATCCCGGCAGGTTCGTCCTCCTCGACATCGACGATCACCGCGACTCCTGGCGACACCTGTCGTCCGCGGTCGCCATCGCGGTGGCCGACGGCGAGCCCCAACTCGCCCTGCGCAGCGGCCGGTTGCTTGTACCCCGGCTGACCACAATGAAATCCGGCCCGTCACTCACCCCGCCGGCCGGGCATACGGCCTGGCGTCCGGCCCTTCCCGAACGGCCCGCCGGAAGCCCGGACGAGCTTGTCCTCGCCCCCTGCCCGGCCGCCGAGACCCCTCTGGCGGAGGGCCGGGTCCGCGTCGCCGTGCGCGCGGTGGGGGTCACCTCCCGCGACCTGCTGATCACCTCGGAGACGCTCCCCGAGCCGGGGCGGATCGGCGTCGAACTGTCGGGGGTGGTCGTCGAGTGCGGCCCGGGCGTGGGCGAACTGCGGCCCGGAGACCGGGTGATGGGCCTGGCGCGGGGAGGGGCGACGGGGTCCCTGGTGGTCACCGACCACCGCCTCCTCGCCCGTGTCCCGGGCGGCTGGACGTTCGCCCAGGCCGCCACCGTCCCCGTCGCCTTCCTCACCGCGTGGGAGGGCCTCGTCGACACCGGTCTCCGGCCCGGCGAGACGGTACTGATCCACGACGCCGCCGGTGACGTCGGCATGGCCGCCGTCCAGATCGCCCTCCACCTCGGCGCGGACGTCCACGCCACCGGGCACCCCGCACAACACGCGGCCCTGCGTGCTCTCGGCCTCGACGACTCCCACATCACCTCTTCGGAGGAGATCGGCCTCGGCGAATCCTCCGACGCCCGCCGGGCCGGCTCGACCCTCGACGACTCCGGCGTCGCCGTCCCGCAGAACTCCGGCTCCGTACGGCAATTCCGCAGCCACGAGCCGAACGGGAACCCCGAGCAGGTGTCGAGCACCTTCGCACGGCTGGCGGACCTGTTCCGTGACGGAGTCCTCGGCCCCCTGCCCCTCACCACCATGGATATCCGCCAGGCTCCCCGGGCGATGGAGTTCCTACGGCGCTCCGACCGCACCGGGAAGGTTGTCCTCACCCTGCCGCGCTCCCTGGATCCCGAGGGAACCGTCCTCATCACCGGAGGCACCGGTGCTCTCGGCGCCCTCGCCGCCCGCCGCCTCGTGACCGAACACCGGGTCCGGCACCTCCTCCTGGTCAGTCGCCGCGGCTCCAAGACTCCCGGCTCGGCCGACCTGTACGCCGAACTGACCGGCCTCGGCGCACAGGTCACCATCGCCGCCTGTGACGCCGCCGATCGCGACGCCCTTGCCGCCGTCCTGGACGGCATCCCCACCGGGCATCCCCTAACGGCCGTCGTCCATGCCGCCGGCACGGTGGATCCCGCCGGGGTGGAGACACTGACGCCGAACCAGATCGACGGCGTCATGGCCAAGGCGGACGCCGCGTGGCATCTGCACCAGCTCACCGAGCGGATGGACCTCGCCGCGTTCATCCTCTACTCGTCGTCGGCAGGCATCCTGGGGTTGGCCGGGCAGGGCAACTACGCCGCCGCCAACGCCTTCGTCGACGCCCTGGCCTGCCACCGCCGCGGACTCGGGCTGCCGGCAACCGCCCTGGCCTGGGGAATGTGGGACGAGAGGTCCCGGATGGGCGAGCGGCTCGGCGCCGAGGAGATACGGCAACTCATCGGCTCGGGGATCGTGCCGATGTCCGCCGCGCAGGGGCTGGCACAGTTCGACGCCGTGCTCGGGACCGGCCCTGACAGCCGCCTGCCGCTGTTGGTGCCGGTCCGGCTGGACACGGCCTCGCTCCGCGCGCAGAAGCCCACTCCGCTGCTGTCGGAGCTCATCACCACGACGTCCCGTCCGTCGACCGCGGTCGACATGGCCCAGCGGTTCGCGGCGCTGCCGGAGTCCGAACGGCCCGGGTTCCTGCTCGACCTGGTGACCAGCCATGCCGGCGCCGTCCTCAACCATCATGATCCCACGGCCATCCTGGCCGACTCGGACTTCCGGTCCCTGGGCATGGACTCCGTAACCGCGGTGGAGATGCGCAACCGACTCGCCGACGCGACGGGGCTGCGCATGCCAGCCTCCGTCGTCTTCGACCACCCCACCCTCGGTGCCCTCGCGAACCACCTGGGCGACCAACTGACCGACTCCACCGGTCCCGTGGCACCGACGGCACCGCAGCCCGACAGGCTTGCGGCGGCCACTCTGGGCAGCTTGTTGGGGCAGGCGGTAGCACAGGGCAGGACCAACGAAGGCATCGGCGTACTGGCCGCAGCCGCGCGGCTGCGGCCCTCCTTCTCCCACCCGCCCCGGCCGGACCACCTGCCCGCCGCGACCTGGCTGCGCCGGCACGGGCGACCCGCCCTGATCTGTGTGGAGCCGTTCATCCCGGGCGTAGCGAACCTCACCTACCAACGGCTGGCCACCGCCCTGGACGGACAGCACGACGTGGCGGCCGTACGACTGCCGGGTTACCACGACGGCGAGGCGCTGCCCGCAACCGTCGACGCCGCGGCCGAGGCGTTGGCCACCTGTGTGGAGGCGTGTTCCGAAAACCGGCCGTTCACGCTGGTCGGCTTCTCCACCGGGGGTTTCGCCGCCCACGCCGCGGCCCACCGTCTGGAGGCCCGGGGCATCCGTCCCGAAGCCGTGGTGCTGATCGACAGCCTCTCCCCCAGCGCCGTCGCCGGGTCGTCCGCCGCCGACATCCTGCGGGAATGGCTGGCTTCGGGAGACGAGTTCTGGTCCCACGACGATGCCGGACTCACCGCCATGGGCTGGTACCTCGACCTGTTCGGCCCACGGTGGACGCCGGCCGAGCCAGTGGCCCCCGTGTTCTTCGTCGAAGCCGCCGAGCAGGTGCCCTCCGCCCCCGCTCACGGCTGGGCGCGGCTTTGGCCAGGACTTGCCGCCCACGTCACCACACCTGGCCGCCACTTCACGCTGCTCACCGACCAAGCACCGCACACCGCGCGAACGATCACAGACCTGCTCCACGCACGGCGCACGTTCCCCACCGCACCCAACAAGCCCTGAGGAGACCCCCCATGAGCACCCGAACCGAGTGCTATCAGCTGCCGGACGCACGACTCCTCGCATACGCCGACGACACATCCGACATCACGCCGGACGAACTCGCGGTGACACTGCGGGAACTCGACGATCGGGAGCTGACCTATCCCGAAGTCATGCGGCTGATCAACGTTCTGGGTTCGCCGTCGGCCGATGCGATCAAGTCGATGGTCATCGCCACCTCGACCTCGATCAGGACGCGCAAGCACGGCAGGGCGGTCGTTCCCATGGCCCCCGTCGAAGTAACCAACCGTTGCTCGTCCAACTGTGTCTTCTGCGGCTGGCGCGCGAGCAATCAGGACATGCAGCGGCTCACGATCTCCGAAAAGCTGGTCCAGCTCCAAACGCGCTACCTGGTCCGGAAAGGCATCCACGACATCGAACTGGTCGGCGGCGACGACACCACATTCGTACGCGACACCCTGCCGAGCCTTCTTCCACAGATCCGCAAGGAGCTGCCCGAGGACGGCATGACGCACTTCTGCACGATGGCGCTGACCAGCAACCAGTACCGGGACCTGCGGGAGTGCGGCGCGGACTCCATGATCATGTGGCAGGAGACCTACGACGCGGACCTCTACCGTCGTTCCATCCCCACCGGGCCCAAGGCCCGGGGCATCGACGAGAACTTCCGCGTTCTGCGCGACGGCGACGGCTTCCGCTTCCGCCTGGAGAGCCAGGACCGGGCCGCACGCGAAGGCCTCGCGGTGTCGGTCGGCTCGATGCTCGGCCTCAATCCCAACCTGGGGTTCGAGATGCTCGCCACGATCGACCACGCCCGCTATCTCAGCGAGACCTACCTGCCGGAGCACCCCGTCATCGTCGGCATGCCGACCTGGAACCACATCACCACCCCCAGGACAGACCGGCGGCCCGAGCACACCCTGAGCGTCGAGGACTCGTTCTCCTACCTGGCCTCGGTCTACTTCCTCTCCCTGCATCTGCACGACGTCTGGGTGTTCCCGAACTGCCGGGTCAGCATCAGCGCGCAGGCGGACGCCGTGCGTGCTGCCGGAGTCTTCACGTCCACCGAGGTGAAGCTTGGTCCCGGCGGCTACCTCACGGCCGCGCTGGGCGGGATGCCGGAAGGCGACCGTGAGGTGGTCTTCGCCGAACTCCCCCTGCTGCGCACCGAAAAGCCCGCACTCGACGAGATGGAACAGTTCCGGCACCACCACCATCCGCACGAGGAATACGTTCGTGAATTCGCTCAGCGTGACCTATTCTTCCAGGCCAGGGGATGACCATGGGAATCACCGCCAAGGGAATCGCCGGGCACACGCTGAGCCGCGCCGAGTTCGACCTTCTCGGGATGGTGGACAGGCGCTATTTCGCGGAGTCCTCGGAAGCCCGGTTCGGGGAGTGGAGCAGCGCGTTCGTGACCTCTCACTCCGACTGGAAGACCCGTGTGGAGGTCTACTCCGAGCTGGCCACGGCGACCGTCACCGGGCTGGCCACCGTAGGCGGGCCCGTGCCGGGCCGACGCACCCGCATCCTCGTCACCGGGTCGGCCCTCGGTTCCATCGCCACCTACTTCCACGCGGCGTTGCTCGCCGAGCAGGGATGGCTGGACCACTGCGACTTCGAACTGACCGACCTGCTGGAGGAACCCCTTCACCTCACCAAGGCGGGTTCGTTCGACTTCCCGGCCGATGCCGCCAAGTCGAGCGGTGTGTCACACCTCCTGTCACCCCAGGAGTACCGGAAAGTGCTCTCCTCCTGCGAGGTATGGGCTGCTGACGCGGTGGATCTCTCTGCTGCCCCGGACGGCGCCTACGACGTCGTCGTGGCGCCCTACACGCACCATCACCTGAATCTGCTGGACAAGGCCCGTGCCTGCGCCGAGCTGCATCGCGTGACGCGCCCTGGCGGTCTGGTGGTGATCGGCGACCTCACCTTCGGCTACGAGCAGTTCCTCGACTGGCTGGCCCACCACCGGGATGAAGGGGTCCCCTACGCGCTTGAGTGCTTCGTCTCCCGCCGGGAGCACCAGGCGCTCGTACCGGACAGCACCGAGGTCTCGGCTCACGAGGGAGATTACTTCTACGCCTTCGCCGTAGCCAAAGCGATGTGAGGGGGACTCATGTCGATCTTCGACGACTTCCGGCAGGTGGCACTCCGCCGGCCCAACGCGCCCGCGCTGGTCACGCTCGACGGTGAGGTGTCGTACGCGAACGTGCTCGATCTCGCCGACCTGATCGCCGGCGGTCTGCTGACAGCGGGTCTGCGCACCGGGGACAGAGTGGCCGTGCATCTCGGCAACCGGCCTGAGCTGGTCTCGGTCTACTACGCCTGCCTGCGGGTGGGTGCCGTGATTGTGCCGGTCAGCTACAAGTTGTCGGGCAGCGAGGTGGGACATCTCCTGGCGCACAGTGGGGCTCGGTTCTACCTCGGCGAGTCCCGAGTGTACGAAGCATGGGCAGACGTCGTCGGGCAGAGCCCTGCCCTCGAACAGGCCTGGGTCCTGGATTCCCCGGATGCGACGGCGACGACACGGCCGTGGAGTGATCTGCTCGTCAACGGCGCCGCCGTAATCGACGACATCGGTCCGGACGAGCCGGCCGCCATCTTCTACACCTCGGGTACTACAGGACGGCCCAAGAGCTTCGTCCTGTCGCAGGCAACCCTCGGCGCCGGTCTCGTCCTGATGGCGGCCACCGGCGCCGGGCACGCCGACGCGACGTACTGCATGGTCGATCTGATCAACCCGTTGGGCATCGTCGTCCTGCTCACCTCCCTGCGCCGCGGTCGTCCGTTGGCCTTGACGTCGACGCACACCGCGGACGTCATCCTGCGGATGTTGCGCACACACCGATGCGGCTGGATCTGTGGCGCGCCGTCCACCTTCCGCGGTCTGCTCAACGAGGCCGACCGGTCCACCGGACCAGCACTCGATCTCAGGCTGACCAGCTGCGTCGCCGGGGGCGACGCGTGTCCGCCCGACCTCGGCCGTGACTTCGTCAAGACCTTCGGGACCCATCTGCGGGGCTTCTACGGCCTGACCGAGACCGCCGCGCCCGTGATCCAACAACCGAGGATCGACGCCGTCGACGAGCCGTCCATCGGATGGCCACTGGACGGCGTGGAGATACGGGTCGAGGCCGAGCCGGGGGAAGTCGGTGAGCTGCTGCTCCGCAGCCCGTCCCGACCCGTCGGCACCTGGAACGGAACGGAGTTGGACCGCTTCGACCGAGAGCAGTGGATCTCCACGGGAGACATGGTCCGACAACAACCGGACGGTTGCCTGCTGTTCGTCGCCCGGCAGAACGATCTGATCATGGTAGAGGGCTATCCGGTATCGCCGTTGCAGATCGAACAGGAGCTGGCCGCGCACCCGGATGTCGCCGCCGCCATCGTCTTCGGCGTCCCCGACGCCGGCACCGGTGAACGTGTGATCGCGTTGGTCGAGCCCGAGCCGGGACGACACGTCGAGGTGGGCGAGTTGCGGAGGCATCTGTCCGGCCGTGTCGCCAAGTACAAGTACCCGAGCGAGATCAGCCTCGTCGAGAAGCTACCAGTGCTGTCCAGCGGAAAGCTCGGTCGGCAGCGACTCGCGGCCGACTACCCGTCGTCGTATGCCGGTTGACGGCTGCGCACGACATCCGGAGAAGGCCGCGGCGGCCCGAGGTGCGGCTGCCGTCTGCCCGGTCCGGCCGTGAGGAGGACTCGTCGTGACGTTCTGCTTGGTCATGTCTCCCGCACAGAACCGCATCCCGACGGGGCACTTGGGCACGGTGCCGAAAGACCGCGGCTCCGGGTCGCTGCTCCGTCCCGCCCGACGCCGACGCGACAGACGCGAAGGCGGGCAGGCCGTACCGCCGACCCGGACTCACGAAGCGATCGCCCTGCAGGACGACTTCGACCATGCCGCCGCCAGAGACAGGTGGATTCCCGCACTCCACCCCAAGGCCCTCGGCTACATCGCCGAGTTCGAGAGGACCGCGCGAAGTCGACGGCCCCGAGGCCGTCGGCCGGACCGCGCTCCCCCTGCGCGACCTCCTCCCCAGAGTGAGGCCGACAAGCCCACCGACCACATCACCCCTCGCCGATCCCGCCCGTGGCAGGACATCCTCATCGTGAAAGACGGTCAGCTCATGCCCATCTCGACAACCGAACCCGACGTGCTCGGACCGGAGTTCGTACAGGATCCGTACTCCGTCTACGACCGGCTCCGCCCACATGGCCCGGTGCACCAGGTCATCATGCCCACCGGGCTGAAGGCCTGGCTCGTCACCCACTACGAGGAGGGCCGCGCACTGCTCGCCGACCCACGGCTGAGCAAGCAGATGGCCGACGCGGGCCCGCTGTTCGAAGAACACCAGACGGACATGAACCGGCAGCGGGACTACACCCATGTGATCCAGCAATCCATGATCAACTTGGAGCCGCCCGACCACACCCGGCTGCGCCGCCTGGTCACCAAGGCGTTCACCATGCGACAGGTGACCCGCCTGCGCCCCCGGATCGAGCAGATCGCCGACGAATTGCTCACCTCACTGTCCGGCCGCGACGAGTTCGACCTCATATCCGAGTACGCCGGACCGCTGGTCAGCAGGGTCATCTCCGAGCTGCTGGGAGTACCGGAGGCCGACCGGACCGAGTTCCGCGCCCGGTCCGCCGTGCTGGGCCTTGACGCGGACCGAGCGACCGTGGCGGACGCCTCGGACCTGCTGCTGGACATGGTGAGCGACATCGTCACGGCCAAGCGCGGCAACCTCGGCGACGACCTGCTGAGTTCCCTGGTCGTAGCGGCCGACGGCTCCGACCGGCTGACCCACGACGAGATCGTCTCGATCGCCATCATGATGTTCGCAGGCGGCTACGAGACCACGGTCAACCTCATCGGCAACGGTACGCTCGCCCTGCTGCGCAACCCGGACCAAATGGCCACTCTGCGGGCCGACCCGTCGCTGCTGCCCAACGCGGTCGAGGAATTCCTGCGCTTCGACAGTTCGGCCAACATCAGCCACTTCCGACGCGCTGTCGAACCCGTTCGCATCGGCGACGTGACGGTGCCGGTCGGCGCCTTCGTCTTCATCGGGCTCGCTGCCGGCAACCGGGACGAGGCCAGGTTCCCCGATCCGGACCAACTGGATGTCACCCGCGCGGCGAACGGTCACCTCGCGTTCGGCCACGGCATCCACCACTGCGTGGGCGCACCGCTGGCCAGGGTCGAGGGCGAGATCGCGTTCGGACGGCTGCTCGCCCACGTCCCGTCGTTCTCCCTGGCGGTCGATCCGGACGAGCTGGTCTGGCAGTTCAGCATGATCCACCACGGGGTGACGGCGCTGCCCCTCCGCAGGGCATCGCTCTGACCATGCCCGCCCGACCCGGTGTCTCCGCCGAGCCGCGCCCGGATCGACCGACGCCGCCGACCGTCGTGGACCTCGGGTCGGGCCTCTCCCCCGCTCGTACAACTCCTCAGCGCTGTGGGGCAGCCACATGAAGAAAATCGTCAACGCCGTACTCTCCAGCGGGACGACGGCCGAGGACTTCGCCGCTCTGAGACTCCCGGAGACGTGTCGCGCGGTCGTCATCAGGAAGGACGAGACCGGACTCTTCGAGGGGATCGCCTCGGCGGACAAGGACCCCCGCAAGTCGATCCACCTGGACGACGTCCCGGTGCCCGAACTCGGCGTCGGCGAGGCCCTGGTGGCTGTGATGGCGTCGTCCATCAACTACAACACCGTCTGGTCGTCGATCTTCGAGCCGCTGTCGACCTTCGGCTTCCTGGAGCGCTACGGCAAGCTCAGCGAGCTCACCAAGCGGCACGACCTGCCGTACCACATCATCGGTTCCGACCTCGCGGGCGTCGTCCTGCGCACCGGCCCGGGCGTCAACGCCTGGAAGCCCGGTGACGAGGTCGTCGCGCACTGCCTGTCCGTCGAGCTGGAGTCCTCCGACGGGCACAACGACACGATGCTCGACCCCGAGCAGCGGATCTGGGGCTTCGAGACCAACTTCGGCGGGCTCGCCGAGATCGCACTGGTCAAGTCCAACCAGCTGATGCCCAAGCCGGACCACCTGTC